>DATMJX010000200.1:0-8710 GCA_035553715.1 Methylibium sp. | reverse complement strand
AGATCGAGCGGCGCGAGGGTGACTTCGCGCGCGGCTACGACCGCGCCGTGCACGGCGAGTCCTCCTACTGGGTGTGGGTCAACCGCGGCAAGGAGTCGATCGCGCTGGATGTCAAGAACCGCGAGGACCTCGCGCTGCTCGAGCGCCTGCTGGCGCGTGCCGACGTGTTCATCCAGAACCTCGCGCCCGGCGCCACCGCCCGGCTGGGCATCGGCTCGGCCGCGCTGCGCGAGCGCCACCCGCGCCTGATCACCTGCGACATCAGCGGCTACGGCGAGGACGCCTCGGCGCCCGCGCCGGGCCAGGACGGCGGCGCCCCGGGCATGAAGGCCTACGACCTGCTGGTGCAGGCCGAAAGCGGGCTGGTGTCGGTCAGTGGCGCGCCGGGCGAATGGGGCCGCATCGGGGTCTCGCTGTGCGACATCAACGCCGGCCTGAACGCGCTGGTCGGCATCCAGCAGGCGCTGATGCAGCGCGAGCGCACCGGGCGTGGCTCGGCGGTGCAGGTCTCGCTGTTCGGCTCGGCCGCCGAGCTGATGAGCGTGCCCTACCTGCAGACGCGCTACGGCGGCAAGGCGCCGCAGCGCGTGGGCCTGCGCCACCCGAGCATCGCGCCCTACGGGGCCTTCACCTGCGCCGACGGCCGCGAGATCGTCATCTCGATCCAGAACGAGCGCGAGTGGGCCGACTTCTGCCGCGTCGTGCTGCGCCGCGCGGCGCTGCCGAGCGATCCGCGCTGTGTCGACAACGCGGCGCGCGTCGCGCACCGCGACTTCGTCGACGGCCTCGTCGCCGAGGCCTTCGCCGCCCTCCCCAGCGGGGCGCTGGTGGACCGTCTGACCGAGGCGCAGACCGCCTTCGGGCGCGTGAACTCCGTGCACGACCTCATCGAGCACCCGCAGCTGCGCACCCGCCGCATGCCCGTGGGCGCCCGCAGCATCGACGTGCCGGCCGTGCCCTGGGCCACCGAGTGGGACCGCGAGACCTTCCCGCCGGCGCCCGCGCTGGACGAACAGGGGGCGTCGATCCGGCGCGAGTTCGCGTAGCGGCGGGGGCGCTGCCCGCCGCGCTCGGCGGCAGTCGGCGCTAGGCCACGCCTTGCGGCGCGGCCTCGCCGGCGACCGCGCGCACGAACGGCTCGATCTGCTCGGCCGGCAGCGGACGGCTGAAGAGGTAGCCTTGGACCTCGTCGCAGCCGTGCCGGGCGAGGAAGTCGCGCTGCGCGGCGGTCTCGACCCCCTCGGCCACGGTCTTGAAGCCCAGGCTGCGGGCCATCTGGATGATGGCGCAGACGATCGCCCGGTCGTCCGGGTCGGTGACGATGTCGCGCACGAAGGTCTGGTCGATCTTGAGCTTGTAGACGCTGAACTTCTTCAGGTAGTTGAGCGAGGAATAGCCGATGCCGAAGTCGTCGATCGACATGCGCACGCCGCACGCGTGCAGCTTGTCCATCATGGCGATCGCCTGGGGCGGGTTGACCATGGCCGCGCCCTCGGTCAGCTCGAGCTCGAGGTACTCGGGGGCGAGCTGCGCCTCGTCGAGCAGCCGCGTCACCATCTCGGGCAGATTGGGGTGGCGGAACTGCACCGCCGAGAGGTTGACGGCCATCACCATCGGCGGCAGCCCGGCGTCCATCCAGGCGCGCAGCTGGCGCAACGCGCTGCGCATCACCCAGGAGCCGATCGGGATGATCTGGCCGTTCCTCTCGGCCAGCGGGATGAACTCGGCCGGCGACACCATGCCCAGCTCGGGGTGCTGCCAGCGCAGCAGCGCCTCGACGCCGACCACCCGGCGCCCGTCCATCGAGATCTGCGGCTGGTACTGCAGGTGGAACTGCCCGCGCTCCAGCGCCTGGCGCATCGCGTTCTCGACGACCAGGACACGCTCGGTGCGCGACTGCATCTCCTTCGTGAAGAAGCGGTAGTCGTTGCGCCCGTCCTGCTTGGCCCGGTACATGGCGGTGTCGGCGCGCTGGTAGAGCGTCTCGAAGTCGGTGCCGTCCTCCGGGTACATCGCGATGCCGATCGACGGCGTCACGACGAGCTCGTGGCTGCCGATCCGGCAGGGGCGCGCCACCTCGGCCGCGATCTTGGTGGCGACGCGCGCCGCGGCGTCCTCCTGTGCGTCGAGCAGCACGATCACGAACTCGTCGCCGCCGATGCGCGCCACCGTGTCGCTGTGGCGCACCACGTACTGGAGGCGTCGCGCGACATCGACCAGCAGCTGGTCGCCGGTGCGGTGCCCGAGCGTGTCGTTGACATGCTTGAAGTGGTCGAGGTCCAGGAACAGCACCCCGAGACGGCTCTTGTCGCGCGCCGCCGCGCCGATGGCCTGCGTGACGCGGTCGTTGAGCAGGCTGCGGTTCGGCAGCCCGGTGAGCGGGTCGAAGTTGACCAGCTGGCTGATGCGCTGCTCCGCCTGGACCCGCTTCGTGATGTCGACCACCGAGGCGATGACATAGCGCTCCGCGTGGCCGGCGATCGGGGTGAGCCCGACCTCGACGCGGAAGTCGTGGCCGTCGCGGTGGCGGGCGTAGAGCTCGCGCTCCTCGCCCATCCCGCGCTCCGCGGGCGCCTCCATGTAGCCGCGCAGGTGCTGCGCGTGCCCGGGGCGGTGGCCGATCGGGATCAGCACCTCGATCGGCTGGCCGATCAGGGCGCCCGGCGCGTAGCCGAACATCGCGTCGGTGCGGGCGTTGGTGAGCACGATCGCGCCCTGCTCGTCGACCATGACCATGCCGGTGGGCGAGGCCTCCACGGCGCTGCGGAAGCGGTCCTCGGCGCGCCGGCGCTCGGTCACGTCGGCATGGGAGCCGAGAAGCCGGATGGCCTGGCCCTGCGCGTCGACCTGCTTCTCGCCACGCGCCAGGATCCAGTGGTAGCTGCCATCCTTGTGGCGCATCCGGAACTCGCTCTCGTAGCCGGTCGATGAGGGCGAGCCGAGAAATTCCGTCGCGCGGCGCACGGCCGCCTCGCGGTCATCGGGGTGGAGCAGGCGCTCCCAGGTGGAGAACGCGTCCTCGAGCTCCTCCGGCGCATAGCCGAGCTGGGCCTTCCAGACCGGCGAGAAGCTCGCCTGGCCGGAGCGCACGTCCCAGTCCCACAACCCGGTGTTGGAGGCGCGCACGGCGAGCTCGAGGTTCTGGCGCGCAAGCTCGAGCTCGCGGTACGGGCGCTCGATCGCCTCGACCACCACGGCGCGGTAGATGAACAGGTAGCTCACCACCTTGTAGGCATGGCCCAGCACGTTGTAGGCGCCGGTCTGCGTCGTGTAGAGGGTGAAGAAGAACTCGCTCATCGCCATCGCGCCGACCGCGCCGAACAGCAGCGGGGCGTTGAAGGCCAGCGGCTGGCGCATCCGCCGCCACAGCAGCGCGGCCGTGACGACGTTGAGGGCGATGAAGAAGTACTCGAGGTGTATTTTCAGCGGCGTCAGCCCCACACCCGGGATGAACAGGTGCGGCAGCCAGTCCTGGTGGGCCAGGACGATCCAATGCACGCCGGCGGTGACGGCGCACAGCAGCACGAACACGACATACCGCTGCCCCCGGCCGAGCCAGCGGTCCCAGGGCCGGACCGCGACGATCAGCAGCGACACGGCGGCCAGGAAGCGCGCGGACAGCCAGAAGTTGAGGTGCTTGTCGCTGTCGTTGGGCGAGAAGAAGTCCGGCATGCCGGCGTAGGCGGCGGTGTGCGAGAAATCCAGCCACCCGACCGCGAAGAACAGCGAGGCCAGCAGCACCTGGTTGCCGGAGCTGCGGCCCGCGCGCGAGTTCCAGCCCTGCGCGAACACCATCATCGCGATGACGATCGAGACCGTCTCCATCAGGATGTGCAGCGGGAGGTAATGGGCGATGCCGGTCGCCCCCGGCGACGCCGGGATGGCCCAGGCGGCGAACTGCACGATCGCCATCGCGATCAGGGTCGCCGCGACCCACCGCATCGCAGGGCGGTGGCTCGGATGCACCGTCCACGGGGCCGGGCCGGCGGCATTCGACAGGAGGCGGTCGGTGCTCATGTCTTGGTTCTTCTGCTGGAGGACGCGCTCGCGCCCCGGCCCGATCGGGCGGATCGACGAAGCCTCAACCGTAGCGCCAGCGCCGACGCCCGGTCGCCGGTCTTGCGGGGCTTTGCGGGCGCATCTTCGTCGAATGGAGGTCGTCGGCACGACCCCACCGCGGCGGCACCGGCCCCGGCATGACACGCATGCGCAGCCTCGACCGGCTCCCGTGTCGCCGCGCGGACCCGTCAGGTGCCTCGGCACGCCGCGCGGCGACCCGGCCCGGCAGAGCCCCTCACGCGAGGCCGTCGCACGGCCCGCCGTCCCAGGCGCCACTGAGCAGGTTCTCGGGGCGTGTCCGTGACACCACCCGCCCGCACGAGGCCCAGGCATCACGGCGCGCGCTCAGTCCGGCATAGAGGCCGAATCCGGCCCCGGCCCGGACGCTGCCGCCGCTGACGATGCTCTCGCCGGCCCGGATGGCGCCCTCGCCCGTGATGTCCGACCCCGCGACGATGCCCCAGCCCGCATCGATGTGCATGCCGCTGTGGATCGACTGTCCGACGTGGATGCCGTGCCCGGCGCGAAGGCCCTCCGCACAGACCAGATGGCCGCCGACCTGCAGGCTCCTGGCGCACTGGATCATCCCCTGGACCTCGAGATCCGCGGCGACCACGGCCGCCCCCTCGCCGCGCAGCGTCGCGCCGCAGGCCAAGGCCCCGCGGATGCGCAGATCACCGCCGCACGTCAGCGCCCCATGCACCTCGACGCTCCAGGACGAGACGAGATGGCCTCCGGTCCGCAGGGCGCCGAGCGTGCGCAGCCCCGCCCCCGCATGCAGGTCGCTGCCGACCGAGATCGCGTCGCCGGCGCGGATGCTGCCGCCGGCACGCAGCGCCCCCCCGGTGCGGAGCACCGCGTCCACATCGACCTCGCCGCGCACCTGGACCGAGCCCGCGTAGACGAAGGCCTCCGCCCCGATCGCATCGACCACGAGCACGGTCGCGACCGGGCCGAACTGATCGAGCAGCCAGCAGGCATCGTCGACCCGCCCGTCGGCGACCAGCGCGTCGATCACGCGCTGGTACTCCGTGGCACTGCTGAAGTGACGGGAAAACCAGCGATAGCCGCTGGTGCAGGACTGCTTGGCCCTCAGGGCCCGGGATGAGATCTCCATGTCGCTAACGCCTCGCAAGCCAAGGCCGCAGACCGCTGCGGCGGCGCATGCCAGACCGAAACGCACAGCGCCCCATGGGCGGCCGTTCAGCGTGAGGAAGCGGCCGCCCTCGAGCCCCGCGTGGAGGGCCGCACCCCACGGAAGCGGTGCTGGGGCGAGCGTCCGGTCAAGGCACCGGTGTCCGACCCCAGGGCTGCCCCTGGGGTCGCTGCCGTGCGCGGTGATCAGGCCCCGGAACGGGGATCCTGAGCGCCGCGCACGGCCCCGGAGGGCACGGCCGAAGACCCGTAGCACCGCAGCGCGGCGAGCGCCCGGGCGACGACGCACGCCGCCGTCGCGCGGCTAGGTCGTGTAGTCGCCATGGGCCTCGGGCTGGAACGGGATCGCGACGATCTGCACGCTCCGCTGCTCGCCGGCCGGCGTGGACCAGCTGGCGAGCTCCCCGATGCGTCGCCCCAGCAGGCTGGCGCCCACCGGCGACAGCGCGGACACGACCCCCTGCTCCGGCCGGGCATCCGGCGGGTAGCACACCGTCAAGGTGCTGCGTTGCCGTGTTGCGGGGTCGACCACGAGCACCTGCGAGTACATCGTCACCACATCGGGCGCCACCTGGGTCGACGGGACGATGCTGGCCTCGTCGAGCATGTCGTCGATGCCGTCCACTGCAGCCGGCGCGGCGCCGCCGTGCCGGTGACGCTGCAGCAGGCTCTTCAAGCGCACATGGTCGAGTTCGGTGAGTGTCCGCTCGGTCGTCGGGGTCGTCATGCTTCACACCTTCGGTGTCTCGATGCGCACGCCGCCACAAGCGGGCGCGCACCATCGCGCGGGGCTGGAAGGCCCGGCGATCGAGAAACTGCGCTAAGAGGGTGGGGAGCTGATCGCCGGGCTTAGAGGGGTGCGGCCGGCTGACGAGCGAGGGGGCCATGGCCCAGGCCCTCGGCGCAAGCCGCGGGCTTGCGCACGAACACCGGGGAGACCATGAGCGCTGACATGGGGCCAGTTTAGCCCGCGGGTCGATGCCCGCGCGACGCCACGGGCTTCGCCGCGCGGTCTGCCGGGGCTTCGCCCGACAGGCCCCGATGGTCGGCGCCTCGGCGCCCGCACCCCGCCCGGCCGAGGGGTGTTGGCCGATCGCCTCTAAACACCCCGTCGGCCACCGGGCCCCGGACGGCCGCCCGCGGCGCGGGCGCCCGGCCCCTCACTCCACCGTCACCGACTTCGCCAGATTGCGCGGCTTGTCCACGTCGGTTCCGCGCGCGCAGGCCGTGTGATAGGCCAGCAGCTGCAGCGGCACCACGTGCAGCAGCGGGCTGAGCGCGCCATAGTGCTCGGGCATGCGGATCACGTGCAGGCCCTCGCCGCTCTCGATCTTGGTGTCGGCGTCGGCAAACACGAACAGCTCGCCGCCGCGTGCGCGCACTTCCTGCAGATTGCTCTTGAGCTTCTCGAGCAGCGCGTCGTTCGGCGCCACCGTCACGACCGGCATCGCGCTGGTCACCAGCGCCAGCGGGCCGTGCTTGAGCTCGCCGGCCGGGTAGGCCTCGGCGTGGATGTAGCTGATCTCCTTGAGCTTGAGCGCGCCCTCCAGCGCCACCGGGTAGTGCAGGCCGCGGCCGAGGAAGAGCGCGTTCTCCTTGCGCGCGAAGGCCTCGCTCCAGGCCACCACCTGGGGCTCGAGCGCCAGCACCGCCTGCAGCGCCGCCGGCAGGTGGCGCAGCGCCTTCAGGTGGCGCGCCTCGGCCTCGGCGTCGAGGCGGCCGCGCAGCTTGGCGAGCTGCAGCGTCAGCAGGAACAGGCCGGCGAGCTGGGTCGTGAAGGCCTTGGTCGAGGCCACGCCGATCTCGACGCCGGCGCGCGTCAGGTAGGCCATGCGGCACTCGCGCACCATCGCGCTGGTCGCGACGTTGCACACGGTCAGCGTGGTCGTCATGCCGAGCGAGCGTGCATGCTTGAGCGCGGCCAGCGTGTCGGCGGTCTCGCCGCTCTGGGTGATGGTGACGACCAGCGCGCGCGCATCGGGCACGCTGTCGCGGTAGCGGTATTCGCTGGCCACCTCGACCTGCGTCGGGATGCCGGCGATGCTTTCGAGCCAGTACTTCGCGGTGCAGCCGGCGTAGTAGCTGGTGCCGCAGGCCAGGATCAGCACCGACTGCACGCCGGGCAGCAGCGCCGCGGCCTCGGCGCCGAACAGCGCCGGCACGACGCCCTCGACGCCCTCGAGCGTGTCGGCGATCGCGCGCGGCTGCTCGAAGATCTCCTTCTGCATGTAGTGGCGGTAGGGGCCGAGCTCGGCGGCGCCGGTGTGGGCCTGCACGACGCGCGCCTCGCGCTCGACCGGCACGAAGCGCTCGCCCTGGCGGTGGCTGATCCAGTGGCGGCCGAGCTGCAGGTCGACCACGTCGCCCTCCTCGAGGTAGACGATGCGGTCGGTCACGCCGGCCAGCGCCATGGCGTCGGAGGCGAGGAAGCGCTCGCCGTCGCCGACCCCCAGCACCAGCGGCGAGCCCTCGCGGGCACCGACCACACGCTGCGGCTCGTCGCGGCAGAACACCGCCAGCGCGTAGGCGCCCCGGAGCCGTCGCGTGGCCTGCTGGACGGCGTCGAACAGGTCGCCGTCGTAGAGCGAGTCGACCAGGTGGACGATGACCTCGGTGTCGGTCTGGCTCGCGAAGCGGTAGCCGCGCGCCTGCAGCTCGGCGCGCAGCTCGTCGTGGTTCTCGATGATGCCGTTGTGCACGAGCGCGATGCGCGCCGGGCGCGCGGCCTCACCGCCGGGGCCGGTGGAGAAATGCGGATGGGCGTTGTGCACCGCCGGCGCGCCGTGGGTGGCCCAGCGGGTGTGGGCGATGCCGGTCAGGCCTTCGACGGCATCGGCCGTCACCTGCGTGGCCAGTTCGGCAACGCGCGCGGTGCTGCGGCTGCGGCGCAGCGCCCCGCCCTGGTGGACGGCGACGCCGCAGGAGTCGTAGCCGCGGTATTCGAGCCGCTTCAGGCCCTCGACGAGGAGGGGAACGATGTTGCGCGTGCCGACCGCGCCAACGATGCCGCACATGGAACTGTCCTGTCCGGAGGTGGGAGTGGCGGCCATCTTAGGAAGCGCCGCGAGGAATGTGCTTTCAAAGCGGCATCGATTGAGGAATATTGAATCCTTCCGAAGCTCACATGAAAGAAAATTCCTTCAGCATCATTCAACGGATTGGAATTTCCGTGACCCTCGACCCGATCGACCTGCGCCTGCTCGAGCTGCTGCAGCGCGACGCCTCGCGCTCGAACCAGGCGCTGGCCGAGGCCGCCGGCGTGTCGCCGGCCACCGCGCACCGGCGCGTGCGGCGGCTGCACGCGGCCGGCCTGGTCGAGCGCATCGTCGCCCAGCTCTCGCCGCAGGCACTGGCCGCGGCCGGCTGCCCGCTGCTGCAGGCGCTGCTGGAGGTCACGCTGGACGTGCAGGCCGCCGAGCGGCTCGATGCCTTCGAGGCGCGCGCGCTGACCGACCCCGCGGTGCAGCAGTGCTGGCGGGTCTCGCCGGGGCCGGAC
>DATMJX010000199.1:0-4955 GCA_035553715.1 Methylibium sp. | reverse complement strand
GAAGTACCAACCCAGTGGCGTCAACTCGATCCCCTCGTCATCGACCGTCAGCAGCCCCTGCTCGGCCAGCGGCACGAGCTGCTCGAGCTCGGCGGCAAAGTGGCGGCGGAAGTCGATCAGGTGGGCGAGCTCGATCGACTCGAACAGCACATGGCCCTGGCACATCAGCGCCATGATGACAGCTCGGCGCACCAGGTCGTCGCGGCTCAGCGCAAGCCCGCGCACGACCGCGAAGTCGCCCGCCTGCAGGGCATCGTAGTACTCCGGCAGCGTCTTGGCGTTCTGGCTGTAGGTCGCGCCGACGCGCCCGATGGCCGAGACGCCCAGTCCGATCAGGTCGCAGTCGGGCTGTGTGCTGTAGCCCTGGAAGTTGCGATGCAGCCGTCCCTGGCGCTTGGCCACTGCCAACGCGTCGCCAGGGAGCGCGAAATGGTCCATGCCGATGTGCTCGTAGCCGGCCCCGAGGAAGCCGGCGATCGCGTTGGCCAGCATCGCGATCCGCTCGGCGGGCGCCGGCAGGTCGTCGGCATGGATACGCCGCTGCGGCTTGAAACGCTGCGGCAGGTGGGCGTAGGCATAGAGCGCCACGCGATCCGGCCGCAGCGCCGCGACCTGCTCGACGGTGCGTGCGAGCGAGACGGCGCTCTGGCGAGGCAGTCCGTGGATCAGGTCGACGTTGATGGAGTCGAAGCGCAGCGCACGCGCCGCGTCGATCAGTGCCGCGACCTGCTCGCGCGGCTGGATGCGGTGCACGGCTTGCTGCACCTGGGGATCGAAATCCTGCACACCGAAACTGATGCGATTGAAGCCGAGCGCGCGCAGGTGCCCGAGCCGCGCGGCGTCGACGGTGCGAGGATCGACCTCGATCGAGCATTCGGCCTCCGGCGTGAAGGCGAAGGCGCCGCGCAGCATCGCCATCAGCCGGGCAAGTTCGCCGTCGCTCAGAAAGGTGGGCGTGCCGCCACCGAGGTGCAACTGGGCCAGCGGCTGGCCGCGTCCGAGCACCCGCACGTGCAGGCCGATCTCGGTGCCCAGCGCCTCGAGATAGGGGGCGGAGCGGCCATGATCCCGCGTGATGACCTTGTTGCAGGCGCAGTAATAGCACACCGATTCGCAGAACGGCAGGTGCACGTAGACCGACAGCGGGGCAGCGCTGCCGGCTGCGCCACTGCCGCCGTGCTGGCGCAGGGTCAGTGCCTGCCGGTACTGGGCCGCATCGAAGGCGTCGACGAAGCGGTCGGCGGTCGGATAGGAGGTGTAGCGAGGGCCGGCCAGGTCGAAGCGCTGCAGCAATTCCTCGCCGGGGGACGGCCGCAGCGGCGCCGGTGTGACGGAAACAGTACCCATGGTGTTCACTGTGCGGTGCGGGCCGCCTGCCCGCCTTGACCTGAGTCAAGGCGGGCAGGACCCGGCTCGGGACAATCGCCCCGGCTCTTGAGATCGATCATGCCGATCACCGACCATCCCCTAAGGGCGTCTTGCACGCGCTTGCCGGCGCGACGGCTCTGCGGCCCATAATCGACCCCATGCAACGTGAGGCCATCCGCATCGAGGCGGTCAAAGTCGCTTGCTCCAGCTGCAGCCTGCGCGAGATCTGCCTGCCGGTCGGTCTCTCCGAGGCCGACCTCGACCAGCTCGACAGCCTGATCGGCTCGCGCCGCACCGTGAAGCGCGGCGGACTGCTGTTTCGCGCCGGAGATCGCTTCGAGGCGCTGTACGCGGTGCGCACCGGCTTCTTCAAGACCCGGGTGTCGGCCGAGGATGGCCGTGACCAGGTCACCGGCTTCCAGATGGCCGGCGAGTTGCTCGGCCTCGACGGTATCAGCACCGACCGCCACGCCTGCGACGCTGTCGCGCTCGAGGATTCGCAGGTCTGCCAGATCCCCTATGGCGAGCTCGAGCGCCTGTCTCAGGGTTCGCCGGCGCTGCAGCACCAGTTCCACAAGATCATGAGTCGCGAGATCGTGCGCGACCACGGCGTGATGCTGCTGCTGGGCAGCATGCGCGCCGAGGAAAGGCTCGCGGCCTTCCTGCTGAACCTGACGCAGCGGCTGCACGCGCGCGGCTTCTCGCCGCACTCGCTGGTGCTGCGCATGACGCGCGAGGAGATCGGCAGCTACCTCGGCCTGAAGCTCGAGACAGTGAGCCGCACCTTCTCCAAGTTCCAGGAGGACGGCCTGCTCGAGGTCAAGCAGCGCGACATCCGCGTGCTCGACGAGGCCGGGCTGCGCCGCTTGGTCAACGCGACGCCCTGCTGAGCCCGGCGGTGCCCTGCGGCGCCGGCTCGACCGTCGGCGGCGCGGCCGCGTGATTGCGGCCTTGCACCGCCGGCATGCCGGCCCGCGTGTCGAGCGGCACATCGGCGCCTCGCAGCGCCAGCACCGCCGTGGCCACGCCGGCCACCACCACCAGCGCCGGCCCGCCGACGACCAGCCACAGCATCGGCTCGCGCCACCACGGGCGGATGGTCGGGATCGCGGTGATGGGGCGGGACATGTCTCTCTCCTGGTCGGCCAGCCTCAGCGCGGCACGACGAACGTGGATTTCTCGACCACGCGAACCTCGGGCTGATCGCCCTCGGCCTCGCGGATCACCTCGAAGCGCAGCGCATGGGCGCCCGGACCGAGCGCCGTGGCGCTGGGCGCCGGCACCCGTACCGCCACCGGCACCCAGCGCGACGCGGCCGGGCCCAGCTCGGCCTCGCCGCGCAGCTCTGCGCTTGCGCCCTCGATGCCGGACACGGCCACGCGGTAGCGCTGCGGCCGCTCGGTCGCGTTCATCAGCTGCAGCCGGTAGACGTTCTCGATCGCCCCCTGCCCGACCAGGCGTGCCAGCGTGCCACGGTCGCGCACCACGTCGACACGCACCGGGCTGCGCAGCGCCAGCGACGCGACGAAGGCCCCCGTGATCAGCACCAGCACCGCACCATAGACCAGCACCCGCGGGCGCAGCACGCGCCGCCACTCGATCCCGCTGCGCCCCGCGGTCAGGCCGTTCTGCGTCGCATAGCGGATCAGGCCGCGCGGGTAGTCCATCTTGTCCATCACGCCGTTGCAGACGTCGATGCAGGCCGCGCAGCCGATGCACTCGTACTGCAGCCCCTCGCGGATGTCGATGCCGGTCGGACAGACCTGCACGCACAGCGTGCAATCGATGCAGTCCCCCTTGCCCTGCCCCTGCAACGCGTCGTGCGGCAGGCTGCGCGGGCGCGAGCCGCGCGGCTCGCCGCGCGCCGGGTCATAGCTGATCACGAGCGTGTCGCGATCGAACATTGCGCTCTGGAAGCGCGCATAGGGGCACATGTACTTGCAGACCTGCTCGCGCATGAAGCCGGCGTTGCCGTAGGTCGCGAAGCCGTAGAACAGCACCCAGAAGGCCTCCCAGGGACCGAGTCCCGCGCCGGCCGCGAGGCCCAGCGTCGCCAGGCTCTCCTGCCAGAGCGCGCGGATCGGCGTGAAGTAGCCGACGAAGCTGAAGCCGGTCCACAGCCCGATCGCGATCCACACCCCGTGCTTGCTGCCGCGCCGCAGCAGCTTCTCGGCGCCCCAGGGCGCCGCGTCGAGCTTCAGACGCGCCTGGCGGTCGCCCTCGAGCTTGCGCTCGACCCACAGGAAGATCTCGGTGTAGACCGTCTGGGGACAGGCATAGCCGCACCACAGCCGCCCGGCCACCGCGGTGAACAGGAACAGCGCGTAGGCGCACACCACCAGCAGCGCGGTGAGGTAGATGAAGTCCTGCGGGTACAGGACCAGGTCGAACAGGTAGAAGCGCCGCGCCTCAAGGTCGAACAGCACCGCCTGGCGGCCGTTCCATGGCAGCCAGACCAGACCGTAGAAGACCAGCTGCGTCGCCCAGACGCAGACCCAGCGCCAGGCCGCGAACCAGCCGCGCACCGCGCGCGGATGGATGGTCGCCTCCTTGGCGAACATCGACACCATCGCACCGGTATCGTCCGGTGTGCTGGCGATCGGGATCACCCGGGCAGTGGCTTTGGCCATCGACGGCAGATCCTCGGGATCGGCCCGCTCAGCGCGCCGACACGAGCGCCGCCGCAGGCTGCGACAGGCTCCACACGTAAGCGGCGAGCACGCGCACCTGCGCCTCGCTGAGCCGATCGGCGTGGGCCGGCATCTGGTTGACCTTGCCCTCGTTGACGATCTTCACGATCGCCGGCTCGCCCCACCCGTGCAGCCAGATGTCGTCGTTGAGCCGCGGCGCGCCGAGCGCCGGATTGCCGTCGCCCTTGGCCCCGTGACATGCCGCGCAGGCGGCGAACTTGCTGCGCCCGAGCTGGGCTGCCAGCTTGTCATGGGGACTGCCCGAGAGGCTGAGCACGTAGTTGGCGACTTGGCGCACGTCCTCGCCGCTGCCGAGCGCTGCGGCCATCGGCGGCATCATGCCCTGCCGGCCGGCCGAGATGCTCTTCGCGATCTGCTCGGGCTCGCCGCCGTGCAGCCAGTCCCGGTCGGTCAGGTTGGGAAAGCCCTTGCTGCCTCGCGCATCCGAGCCGTGGCACTGGGCGCAATAGGTGACGAACAACCGCTCGCCGAGACCCCGGGCCTGCGGATCACGGGCCAGGTCGGCCGTCGCCATGCCGGCGAAACGGGCGTACAGCGGCTCCTGGCGGGCACGGGCGCGCTCGAGCTCCGCCTGGTGCTGCGCCTGCTGCGTCCAGCCCTTCTGCCCCGCATACGAGCCCAGCCCCGGGTAGAGCAGCAGGTAGACGGCGGCGAACGCCACGGTCAGCACGAACAGGCCCATCCACCAGCGCGGCAGCGGGTTGTTCAGCTCGCGCAGGTCCTCGTCCCAGACGTGGCCGGTGGTGTTGTCGTTCGCCATCACCTTGCGGCGCGAGGCGATGATCAGCAGGATCAGGCAGGCCGCCAAGCCGACGACCGTCAGCACCGCGACGTACAGGCTCCAGCCGGCAGAGAAGAAATCACTCATCGCGCGCC
>DATMJX010000198.1:0-9686 GCA_035553715.1 Methylibium sp. | reverse complement strand
GGTTACCGGCCAGCATCAGGTAGGGCACCGAGCCCGCGAACACCGCGTTCGGCGCCGTCTTCACCCCGGCGACGACGAAGGCGACAACCTGCTCGAAGGCCGTACGCGCCGCGCGCAGGTGCTTGAGCATCGCGCGCGCCGCGGCGCTGTCGCGCGCCGCGAGTTCGGCCTCGGTCGCGGCGATCTGCTGCGCGATGGCCAGCGCGGTCACGCCGCCGTCGCGCGCGGTCTTGCGGCCGACCAGGTCGTTGGCCTGGATCGCCGTCGTGCCCTCATAGATCGTCAGGATGCGTGCGTCCCGGTAGTGCTGGGCAGCCCCGGTCTCCTCGATGTAGCCCATGCCACCATGCACCTGCACGCCGAGCGAGGCGACCTCGATGCTGGCCTCGGTCGCGTAGCCCTTCACCAGCGGCACCAGGAACTCGTAGCAGGCCTGCTGTCGGTGGCGTTGCTCGGCGTCCGGATGCGCACGCGCCAGGTCGTGGGCGGCCGCAGCGGCGAGCGCCAGCGCACGGCAGCCCTCGGTCAGCGCACGCATCGTCATCAGCATGCGCCGGACGTCCGGGTGGTGGATGATGGCCGCGCTGCCGGGCAGCGAGCCGTCGACCGGACGGCTCTGTACACGCTCCTTGGCGTAGGCCAGTGCCTGCTGATAGGCGCGCTCGGCCAGCGCGATGCCCTGCACGCCGACCGCATAGCGGGCCGCGTTCATCATGATGAACATGTACTCGAGGCCGCGGTTCTCCTCGCCGACCAGCGCGCCGATCGCGCCGCCGTGATCGCCGAACTGCAGCACCGCGGTCGGGCTGGCCTTGATGCCGAGCTTGTGCTCGATCGACACGCAGTGCACGTCGTTGCGCGCACCGAGCGAGCCGTCGGCGGCCACCAGGAACTTCGGCACGATGAACAGCGAGAGGCCCTTGACCCCCTCGGGCGCACCGGCCACCCGCGCCAGCACGAGGTGGACGATGTTGTCCGCCAGGTCGTGCTCGCCGTAGGTGATAAAGATCTTGGTGCCGTAGAGCCTGTAGCTGCCGTCGCCCTGCCGCTCGGCCCGCGTGCGCAGCAGCGCGAGATCGCTGCCGGCCTGCGGCTCGGTCAGGTTCATCGTGCCGGTCCACTCACCCGCAATGAACTTCGGAACATAGCGCTGCCGCTGCTCGGGCGTGCCGGCCAGCAGCAGCGCCTCGATCGCGCCGTCGGTCAGCAGCGGGCACAGCGCAAAGCTCAGGTTGGCGCTGTTGAGGATCTCGCTGCAGGCCGCACCGATGGTCTTGGGCAGCGCCTGGCCGCCGAACTCGGCCGGGTGCTGCAACCCCTGCCAGCCCCCTGCGGCGAACTGGCGGAAGGCGTCCTTGAAGCCCGGCGTGGTCGTGACCGCGCCGTCCTCGAACCACGACGGGTGGCGGTCGCCCTCGACGTTGAGCGGCGCGACCACGCCTTCGTTGAACTTTGCGCATTCCTCGAGCACCGCCTGGGCGGTGTCGAGGCCGGCCTCCTCGAAACCCGGCAAGCCGGCGATCTGGTCCAGCCCGGCCACATGCCGCATGCAGAACAGAAGGTCCTTGAGGGGCGCGGTGTAGCTCATCGTGGATCTCGGGGCTCGGAGGGAGAGAGGGCGCCGGCGCGACATGCGGCCGGCTCAGCGGCTCACAACGCCTTGACCAGCTCCGGCACGGCCTCGAACAGATCGGCCTCGAGGCCGTAGTCGGCCACGCTGAAGATCGGTGCCTCGGGATCCTTGTTGATGGCCACGATCACCTTGGAGTCCTTCATCCCCGCCAGGTGCTGGATCGCGCCGCTGATGCCGCAGGCCACGTACAGGCTGGGGGCGACGATCTTGCCGGTCTGCCCGACCTGCCAGTCGTTGGGCGCGTAGCCCGCATCCACCGCCGCACGGCTGGCCCCGAGCGCCGCACCGAGCTTGTCGGCCAGCGGCGTGAGCACCTCGTCGAATTTCTCGCTGCTGCCCAGCGCCCGCCCGCCGCTGACGATGATCTTGGCCGCCGTCAGCTCGGGGCGGTCGCTCTTGGTCATCTCACGCCCGACGAAGGCGCTGAGCCCGCTGTCGGCCACCGCGCCAAGAACGTCGATGGGCGCGCTGCCGCCTTCCTGCGGCGCCGCGTCGAAGCCGGTGCTGCGCACGGTGACGACCTTGATCGCGTCCGTGCTCTGCACGGTGGCGACGGCGTTGCCGGCATAGATCGGCCGCTCGAAGGTGTCGGGAGCATCGACCTTGGTGATATCGCTGATCTGGGCCACGTCGAGCAGTGCGGCCACGCGCGGTGCGACGTTCTTGCCGTGCGCGGTGGCCGCGAACAGGATGTGGCTGTAGTCGCGGGCGATCTGCAGCACCTGGGCCGCGACGTTCTCGGCGAGTTGCTCCTCGAGCTGCGGGGCATCAGCCAACAGCACCTTGGCGACGCCCTGGATCGCCGCGGCCTTCTGGGCCGCCTCTCGGGCCTGGTGGCCGGCCACCAGGATGTGAACCTCGTCCCCACACTGGCGGGCCGCGCTCACGGTGTTGAAGGTCGCGCCCTTGAGCTGGGCGTGTTCATGTTCGGCAACGACGAGGACGCTCATCTCAGATCACCTTGGCTTCGTTCTTGAGCTTGGCCACCAGCGTGGCGACATCGGGCACCTTGACCCCGGCGCCGCGCTTGGGCGGCTCGCTGACCTTCACCGTCCTCAGGCGCGGGCTGACGTCCACGCCCAGGTCGGCCGGCTTCATCACCTCGAGGGTCTTCTTCTTGGCCTTCATGATGTTGGGCAGGGTGACGTAGCGCGGCTCGTTCAGGCGCAGGTCGGCGGTGACGACGGCGGGCAGCCGCACGCGCACGGTCTCGAGGCCGCCGTCGACCTCGCGGGTGACGCTGGCCTGCCCATCGGCCACCTCGACCTTGCTGGCGAAGGTGGCCTGGGGCCAGCCGGCCAGCGCGGCGAGCATCTGGCCGGTCTGGTTGCAGTCGTCATCGATGGCCTGCTTGCCCAGCAGGACGAGTTGCGGGGCTTCCTTGTCGGCCACGGCCTTGAGCAGCTTGGCCACCGCGAGCGGCTGCAACTCGGCGTCGGTCTCGACCAGGATGGCGCGGTCTGCGCCGATGGCCATCGCGGTCCGCAGCGTCTCCTGACACTGCGCGACGCCGCAGGACACCGCGATCACCTCGGTCAGCACGCCCTGCTCCCTCAGGCGCACCGCTTCCTCCACGGCGATCTCGTCGAAGGGGTTCATGCTCATCTTCACGTTGGCCACGTCCACCCCGCCGCCGTCGCTCTTCACCCGCACCTTGACGTTGTAGTCCACCACGCGCTTCACAGCGACCAATGCCTTCATCCGATGTTCTCCAGGACTCGCGAATTACGGTTCTTGGGCCGGATTTTAGGAAGTCCGCCTCCGACCTTCGGGACACCGTCGCAAAAAAGGACCGACCGCACCGCGGGCGGTCGTCCGCCGTGCCCTGACCTGCGCATCGGCGCGAGGCATTGCTAGACTGCCCGGCGTCATGAATGACGACGCGTCCGCCCTCCCCAGCCCGCGCATCGGCGTGTTCGACTCGGGGGTCGGCGGCCTGTCGGTGCTGCGCGCGCTGCACCGCCACCTGCCACGCGCGACGCTGCTCTACGCCGCCGACTCGGGCCATGCCCCCTACGGAGAGCGTGACCCGGCCTTCGTCCTGGCACGCTCGCGCGCCCTCGCAGCCCACCTGCTCGAACAGGGCGCCCAACTGCTCGTGGTCGCCTGCAACACTGCCACCGCAGCGGCCATCGACACACTGCGCGTCGAGCATCCGCAATGGCCGATCGTCGGCGTCGAGCCCGGTCTCAAGCCGGCGATCGCGCTGACGCGCAACCGGCGCATCGGCGTGATGGCCACGCAGGCGACTCTCGCGAGCGAGCGCTTTCGCCGCCTTGTCGCGACCCATGCCGATGGCGTGAGCCTGCACCTGCAGGCCTGCAGCGGCCTCGCTCGGGCGATCGAGTCGGGCGCTCCCGATGGGGACGACGTCGCATCGCTGGTCGCGCGGCATGCCGCACCGCTGAAAGCCGCCGGGGTCGACACCGTCGTGCTCGGCTGCACCCATTACCCGTTTGCGGCGGCACGCATCGCCATGGAACTGGGCCCGGGCGTGATGCTGGTCGACACGGCCGATGCGGTCGCGCGTCAGGCCATGCGGCTGTCCATGGGCTTGCCCGCAGGAGATTCGCAGGACCGGACACGGCTGTGGACCAGCGGCGACCCGGAGCATCTGCGCACGGTGGCCACGCGCTGGCTCGACTTCGATACCGAGGTCGCGGCATTGCCCTGACACCGAACCCGCCTTCGAGGAGATCAGGATGTCGACGCTGCAACCGCGCTCTGCCCCGCTCGTTGTCGCCCTGCTGTGGAGCGCACTCGTCGCGCCCGCCGTGGCTGAGCCGCTCGGCATTGCGATCCAGCCGCTGCTGAAGGCAAGCGTCAGCGACGTGCCCGGCAAGCAAACCACCGTCGCGCTCGCGAGCTTTGCCCCGGGCTCCAGCACCGGTCGGCATTTCCATGAAGGCGACGAATACGCCACCGTGCTCGAGGGCGAGGTCGAAGTGAACGTCGAGGGACAGGCGCCGCGCCGCCTGTCCGCCGGCATGGCCTACCACAACCCCAAAGGCGTCGTGCACGAGACGCGCAACGTCGGCCGCGTGCCGGCGCGCATCTCGACGGTCCTGGTGATCGATCAGGGGAGACCATTGACGACGCCCGCGCCATAGCGCCATCGGCGTGCGTTCCATTCAGGGGGCTGGTGCCTCGACCCGGGCTCGAACCGGGACGGACGGTGAGGTCCTGCGGATTTTCGTACCTGCTACGGCTTTCGCCGCCGGCCGCGCATGCACGCCGCCGTTTGGGGTCTGGAGCGCGCCTTCACCATCGCGTCCGCATCGAACGCCTTAGGTGCCCGCCGTCCGCTCTCTACACCTTCCGCGAAGAAGCGGCTTGGCTCGGCGTTGCCTCGTGCGCATGCGCTGCAGGGGGTTCACCGACTTTGACGGGTGTCATCCCGCACGTTTCCGCACGGGCGCTCAAATTGTGTGTCGCTTCAAGTCCGCTGCGTCTGCCAATTTCGCCATCGAGGCCCCGCGACATGGTACCGCGCACATCCAAAGAAAACGGCTCCCGCAGGAGCCGTTGAACACTGGAGGCGCGGGGCGGAGTCGAACCGCCCTGGACGGATTTGCAATCCGCTGCATAACCGCTTTGCTACCGCGCCGCGGTCACCACAACCGTCATTGTGGGCCAGTCAAGAAAAAGGGAAGCAGAAGCTTCCCTTGTATTTGGAGCGGGAAACGAGGCTCGAACTCGCGACCTCAACCTTGGCAAGGTTGCGCTCTACCAACTGAGCTATTCCCGCATTGCGTCAGACGTTGCCGTCGTTGCAAGCCTCACAGTATAGCGAAATCGGCGGAGAACTTGCAAGCCCCTCCGCCAATTTCTTCATCAATGCTTCATCGTGTCGCCGGTCGCGGCTGTCGACACCTCGGGCTTCGGCGTCTCTGCGACCTTGGGCTCCTCGTCAGGCAGTGGCTGCGGCACGGCGGTGAGCGCGACCTCGAGCACCTTGTCGATCCACTTGACCGGGACGATCTCGAGGTGGTTCTTGACGTTCTCGGGAATCTCCTGGAGATCCTTGACGTTTTCTTCCGGAATCAACACGGTCTTGATGCCACCACGGTGCGCAGCAAGCAGTTTCTCCTTGAGCCCGCCGATCGCCGTGACCTCCCCTCGCAGGGTGATCTCGCCGGTCATCGCGACGTCATGGCGCACCGGGATGCCGGTCAGCGCCGACACGAAGGCCGTCGTCATCGCCGCGCCCGCACTCGGCCCGTCCTTGGGTGTCGCGCCATCGGGCACGTGGATGTGGATGTCACGCTTCTCGAACAGCTCGTCCTTGATACCCAGGCGACGCGCACGCGAGCGCACCACCGAACGTGCGGCCTCGACCGACTCCTTCATCACGTCACCGAGTGAACCGGTACGGATGATGTTGCCCTTGCCCGGCATCACCGCCGCCTCGATCGTCAGCAGGTCGCCACCGACCTCCGTCCACGCAAGCCCCACGACCTGACCGACCTGGTCGGTCTTCTCGGCACGACCGAAGTCGTACTTGCGCACACCGAGGAAATCGTTGAGGTTGTCTTCGTTGACGACGACCTTGCCTTCGTACGTCTTCAGCGACAGACCCTTGACGACCTTGCGGCAGATCTTCGACAGCTCGCGCTCGAGCGAACGCACGCCCGCTTCCCGCGTGTAGTAGCGGATGATCCCGCGGATCGCGGCCTCGCCCACCTCGAGTTCCTCGTCCTTCACGCCGTTGTTCTTGAACTGCTTGGGCAGCAGGTACTTCTGCGCGATGTTGAGCTTCTCGTCCTCGGTGTAGCCCGCGAGGCGGATCACCTCCATGCGATCGAGCAGCGCCGGGGGGATGTTCAGCGAGTTCGAGGTCGCGACGAACATCACATCGGACAGGTCGAAGTCGACCTCGATGTAGTGATCCCCGAAGGTGTGGTTCTGCTCTGGGTCGAGCACCTCGAGCAACGCCGACGACGGATCCCCGCGGAAGTCCATGCCGAGCTTGTCGATCTCGTCGAGCAGGAACAGCGGGTTGCGCGTGCCGACCTTGCTCAGGCTTTGCAGCACCTTGCCCGGCATCGAGCCGACATAAGTGCGGCGGTGCCCACGGATCTCGGCCTCGTCACGCACACCGCCCAGCGCCATGCGCACGAACTTGCGGCCGGTGGCACGCGCGACGCTCTGCCCGAGCGAGGTCTTGCCAACCCCCGGAGGGCCGACCAGACAGAGGATCGGCGACTTGACCTTGTCGACACGGCCCTGCACCGCGAGGTACTCGAGGATGCGGTCCTTGACCTTCTCGAGGCCATAGTGATCCTCGTTGAGGACGTCCTCGGCATGCACCAGGTCGTGCTTGATCTTGGTCTTCTTGCTCCACGGCAGGTTGACCAGGGTGTCGATGTAGTTGCGCACGACGGTGGCCTCGGCCGACATCGGCGACATCAGCTTGAGCTTCTTGAGCTCGCCCTCGGCCTTCTTGCGCGCGTCCTTGGGCATGCGCGCGGCCTTGATCTTCTTCTCGAGTTCCTCGAGGTCGGCCCCCTCCTCGCCCTCGCCGAGCTCCTTCTGGATGGCCTTGACCTGCTCGTTCAGGTAGTACTCGCGCTGGCTCTTCTCCATCTGGCGCTTGACGCGGCCGCGGATGCGCTTCTCGACCTGCAGGATGTCAACCTCGTGCTCGAGCTGCTCGAGCAGCTTCTCGAGCCGCGAACCGACCGAGAACAGGTCCAGCACCTCCTGCTTGCTCTCGAGCTTGAGCGGCAGGTGCGCGGCGATCGTGTCGGCCAGGCGGCCGGCGTCGTCGATCCCGGCGATCGAGGTGAGGATCTCCGGCGGGATCTTCTTGTTGAGCTTGACGTACTGGTCGAACTGCTGCGTCACGGCGCGGCGCAGCGCCTCGACCTCGGGGCTCGCCTCCTGCTCGGGCGGCACCGGCAGCACCTCGGCGGTGAAGTACTCGCCGCTGTCGTCGATGGCGGTCGTGTTGGCGCGCTGCATGCCCTCGACCAGCACCTTCACCGTGCCGTCGGGCAGCTTGAGCATCTGCAGGATGCTTGACACGCAGCCGACCTCGAACATGTCTTCGGCGGTGGGCTCGTCCTTGCCGGCCGCCTTCTGCGCGACCAACATGATCTGGCGACCCGCCTCCATCGCCGCCTCGAGCGCCTTGATCGACTTCGGGCGCCCGACGAACAGCGGGATCACCATGTGGGGGAACACGACCACGTCGCGCAGCGGGAGCAGCGGAAGCTTGATCGATTCGGCAGGGAGAACAGGATGTCCGGACATGGTGGCCTCTCTTTCTCAGCCGTAGATGGCGACCGAGTTTGGAATTTCAAGACTGGTCAATGCCAGGGCGGAATCATCACGGTCAGGACCGCCAGGGCCGCCGCGGCTCAGGCGCTCGCCTTGTGCTCGCGGTACACCAGCAGGGGCTTGGTGTTCTCCTCGATCGTGTGCTCATCGAGCACAACCTTGGTCACGCCATCCAGTGTGGGCAGATCGAACATCGTGTCGGTCAGCGACTGCTCCATGATCGAGCGCAGACCACGCGCCCCCGTCTTGCGCGCCAGCGCCTTCTTCGCGATCGCGGCCAGCGCCGACGGGCGGATCTCGAGGTCGACGCCGTCCATGGCAAACAGCCGCTGGTACTGCTTGACCAGCGCATTCTTCGGCTCGGTGAGGATCTGGACCATGGCTTCTTCGGTCAGCTCGCCGAGCGTCGCGACCACCGGCAGGCGCCCGACCAGTTCCGGGATCAGGCCGAACTTGATCAAGTCCTCGGGCTCAACCTCGCGGAACAACTCACTGGCCTTGCGCTCGCTCTTGCTGCGCACCGAGGCGCCAAAGCCGATACCCGACTTCTCCGAGCGGTTCTGGATCACCTTCTCGAGGCCGTCGAACGCGCCGCCGCAGATGAACAGGATATTGGTCGTGTCGATCTGCAGGAAGTCCTGGTTCGGATGCTTGCGCCCGCCCTGCGGCGGCACGCTGGCCATCGTGCCCTCCACCAGCTTGAGCAGCGCCTGCTGCACACCCTCGCCCGACACGTCGCGCGTGATGCTGGGGTTGTCGGCCTTGCGCGAGATCTTGTCGATCTCGTCGATGTAGACGATGCCGCGCTGCGCACGGTCGACGTCGTAGTTGCAGTTCTGCAGGAGCTTCTGGATGATGTTCTCGACGTCCTCGCCGACATAGCCCGCTTCGGTCAGCGTGGTCGCATCGGCGATCACGAAGGGCACGTTCAGCAGCCGCGCGAGCGTCTGCGCCAGCAGGGTCTTGCCGGAGCCGGTCGGGCCGATCAGCAAGATGTTGCTCTTGGCGAGCTCGACATCCTCTTTCTTGCCCGCGCCCTGCATGTGCTTGAGGCGCTTGTAGTGGTTGTAGACCGCCACCGCGAGGGTGCGCTTGGCCGCGTCCTGGCCGATCACGTACTGGTCGAGGCTGGCCTTGATCTCGCCAGGCACCGGCAGATCGCTCTTGGGCGCCTTGGCATCCTGGCCCTCGGCCGGGATCTCGTCACGGATGATGTCGTTGCAGAGCTCGATGCACTCGTCGCAGATGAACACCGACGGGCCTGCGATCAGTTTCTTGACCTCATGCTGGCTCTTACCGCAGAACGAGCAGTACAGCACCTTTTCGCTGGATGAGCCTTTTTTCTCGGGCATGGGAGACGATGCTCAGGGGTGTTGTTTCGATCATAAGGCAAACAAAAAGGGAGGCTTCCCGTCGGGAAAGCCCCCCTTGCCGGCCCTGCTTCTTTTCCCGGGCCGACAGGCCCGGACGGCCCGAACTCAGCCGCGTTGCGAGATCACCTGGTCGATCAGGCCGTAGGTCTTGGCCTCGTCGGACGACATGAAGTAGTCGCGCTCGGAATCCGCCTTGACCTTGTCCAGCGGCTGGCCGGTGCGCTCGGCGAGGATGTTGTTCAGGCTTTCACGCAGCTTGAGGATCTCGCGCGCCTGGATCTCGATGTCGGTCGCCTGGCCGCGCGCGCCACCGAGCGGCTGGTGGATCATCACGCGCGCGTGCGGCAGCGCGTAGCGGCGGCCCTTGTGGCCGGCGCCGAGGAGCACCGCGCCCATCG
>DATMJX010000197.1:0-15556 GCA_035553715.1 Methylibium sp. | reverse complement strand
CTCGTAGCTCCAGGGCCCGGACGGCGGCATGGCCGCGGCGGGTTTCGGCGGCGCCGCGCGGCGCGCCGGCGCGGCCGCCGGAGCCCCCGGGCGGACCGGCGCCTCGGCCTGCCCCTTCTCGGCCACGGTCAGCGTCGGCGTGGCGGTGCGTGCCGCCCGCCGCGCCGCCAGGCGCTCGTCGATGCGCTGGCGCAGATCGGGCAGCAGCACCAGCGGCGGGGCCGGCTCGGCCGCCGGCGCCTCATGCCCCGCGCCGGCCTGGGCTGGCGCGGCGGCGCACGCCAGCACACCACAGGCCAGGGCGAGGAGGCGTCGGCAGGCGGCGTGAGGGGGCATGGCGGGTCGTCCGGGCATGGGCCGCGACGGCGGCCCTTGGCCGGATATCGGCCGGCGCCGGCCGCGCTTGAGCTCAGCCCTCGGCCGGCCGGGGGAGTGCCAGCCGGGGCCGCACCCACAGCCACGCCGCCAGGCCGATGCTCATCAGCCCCAGCGAGGCCAGCGCCAGCGCCAGCGGCCGGTGCATCACCAGCGGCGCGAGCAGCCCGGCGACCAGCGCATTGGCGCTCGCGGCCAGGAAGCTCTGCAGCGACGAGGCCATGCCGCGCCGCTCGGGCACGAGATCCAGCACCATCAGCGTGACCACCGGCACCATCAGCGCCCAGCCGAAGGAGAACAGACCGATCAGCGGCAGCGCCCACCAGGCCTGCGGCGCGAACAGCGCGTTGGCGCTCACATTGAGCAGCGACACCGCGCCCATGATGCGAAAGCCCCGACGGATCTGGCGCTGCGGCGCCAGCTTGCCGGCCAGACGGCCGCTCCACCAGGCGCCGCCCATGATGCCGGCGATGGTGCACAGGAAGAGCCAGAAGAACTCGGTCGGCCCCAGCCCCAGGTGCTCGCCGACGAACACCGGCGCCGACAGCACGTAGAGGAACATGCCGTTGAAGGGGATGCCGCTGGCCAGCGCGAGCAGCACGAAGCGCGAACTGCCACCGAGCTGCCAGTAGCCCCGCAGCAGGTGGGTGGCGTTGAAGGGCTGGCGCGCGCTCGGGTGCAGGGTCTCGGGCAGCTTCTTCCACACCGCGAACCACAGCGCCGCGCCGACGAGCGCGAGCAGCCAGAAGATCGCGTGCCAATCGACGTGGACGTAGAGGAAGCCGCCGACGATGGGGGCGACCGCCGGCGCGATGCCGAAGAACAGCGTCACCTGCGACATCACGCGCTGCGCGTCGGCCGGCGGGAACATGTCGCGGATCACCGCGCGCGAGACCACGATGCCCGCGCCGGTCGACAGCCCCTGCAGCAAGCGGAAGAACACCAGCTGGCCGATGGTCTGTGCCAGCGCGCAGCCCACCGAGGCGAGCGTGAACACCGCGACGCCGGCCAGCACCACCGGGCGGCGTCCGAGGCTGTCGGACAGCGCCCCGTGGAACAGGCTCATGACCGCGAAGCCGATCAGGTAGGCTGACAGGGTCTGCTGCATCTGCGCCGGCGTCGCGTCGATCGCGGCGGCGATGCCGCTGAAGGCGGGCAGGTAGGTGTCGATCGCGAACGGCCCGAGCATGCCCAGGCCGGCGAGCAGCACGGCCAGCGCCCAGCGTGGCGCGGTCCAGAGTTTGTCGGCGTCGGGATTCATCGCAGCGGCCGCGGCCTAGGGCCTGTCAACGCGCACGGAGGGCTCGCGCCCGGGCTGCCCGAGGCCCTGCGGCCGTGCCAGGCATGGAAATGTGTGAAGCGGACCGATAGGCCGGATTCTGTGCGCCGGCGCCGCCTTGCGGCGTCGCCGGCGTGACCGCCATTCCTCTGGGCCGCCCCTCGCGGAAACGGCTCGATGCCACCTACCCGCCGGCTCCGCGGGCCACCTCATCGCCGGCCTATTTGGTGTTGCTGCGCGCAGAGATTGCCCGTTTCACCCGGGGCGGCGTTGCCGCCCCGGGTGGCTGCTCGGTTCCGGGCTGGACGCCCGGACCGCCCGGCTTGCGCCGGGCGGCGCCGGCTTGCGCCGGCTCCTTGCAGAACACCCCGAACGGTCGTCGTCCCGACTCGTCTCTGTTGCTCTGATCCTCGCCTTCGGCCTTGCGGCCCCGGCGGACAGCCGTTAGCTGCTGCGCTGCCCTGTGCAGTCCGGACCTTCCTCCAGCACCGCCTTTCGGCGCTCGTGCCAGCGGCGGTCTGGTCCGCTTCACGCCCCGATTATCGTCGGGCGCTCCAAAGCGTGCTGCGTCAGCGGCCGCCGACGAACCGCACCTGCGCCGGCTTGCCCGGCGGCAGCATCTCGAAGTGGCTGCCGAGCCGCTTGAACAGCGCCGACGGCCGGCCGCTGCGCGACAGCAGGCCCCCCTCCTGCAGCGCCTGGCCGGCGGCGTTGAGCTGCATCGTCGCGCCCTGGCGCAGCGCCGGGCAGGCGGCGAGCACCGCCTCGACCTCGGGCGGCAGCGCCGCCGGCGCCGGTGGCGCGACGGCCTTGGGTGGCTTGGCGGGGGCGCGCTTCGCCGCGGCAGTGGTCTTTGCCGGCACCGCCGCGCGGGGCTTGGCCACGGCCTTGGGCGTGGCCACGGCGCGCGCGCGGCGCGCCGTCGCCGGCCCGATCACCTCGAAGGCGTCGTAGACGCGCTCGTAGTCGCGCGCGATGTCACTGCCCGACTTGCCGTGCTGGCCGTAGCCGGTCACCCGGCAGCCGAGCTCGCGCAGGCGCACGATCAGCGGCGAGTAGTCCATGTCGGAGGACACCAGCACCACCTCGTCGAGCGGCTGGCGCAGCACCAGCTCGACGGCGTCGATGGCGAGCGCGATGTCGGTGGCGTTCGGCCCGGCGAAGGTGCTGGGCAGGAAGCGGATCGCGTGGTCGCGGCAGAACTCGGCGAACTCGCCGGCCTTCTGCACGCTGCCGTAGGCGCGCCGGTGCTGCAGCACATGCGCGCCGGCGCGCAGACGCTCGAGCACCTGCGCGACGACGTCGGTCGAGACGTTGTCGGCATCGATCAGCAGCGCGGTGCGCTTGAAGGTCTGTGGCATCGGATTTTCGTTTCAGTCAGTCAGTCGGCCAGCCGCCACGCCAGCGTCTCGCCGCCGCGCAGCGGCTTGAGCTCGGCCTCGCCGAAGGGCACGGCGGTGGGCACGCTCCAGGCCTCGCGCCGCAGCGTCACGGTGCCGGCGTTGCGCGGCAGGCCATAGAAGTCGGCGCCATGATGGCTGGCGAAACCCTCGAGCTTGTCGAGCGCGCCGGCCGCCTCGAAGGCCTCGGCGTAGAGCTCGAGCGCGGTCAGCGCGGTGTAGCAGCCGGCATGGCCACCGGCATGCTCCTTCAGGTGCGCCGCGTGCGGCGCGCTGTCGGTGCCGAGAAAGAAGCGCGGGCTGCCCGAGGTCGCCGCGGCGACCAGGGCACGGCGGTGCTCCTCGGCCTTGAGCACCGGCAGGCAGTAGAAATGCGGCTGCAGCCCGCCGGTGAAGATGGCGTTGCGGTTGTAGAGCAAGTGCTGCGGCGTCACGGTCGCGCCGGTCGGACCTTCGGCCTCGAGCACGTACTGCGCACCCTCGCGCGTGGTCACGTGCTCGAACACGATCTTCAGCGCCGGGAAGTCGCGCCGCAGCGGGATCAGGTGGCGCTCGACGAACACCGCCTCGCGGTCGAACAGGTCGACCGCCGGGTCGGTGACCTCGCCATGCACCAGCAGCAGCAGGCCCTCGCGCTGCATCGCCTCGAGCACCGCGCAGGTCTTGCGCAGGTCCGTGACGCCGGCGTCGCTGTTGGTGGTCGCGCCGGCCGGGTAGTACTTCAGCGCGACGACGCCGGCCTCGCGCGCGCGGCGGATTTCCTCGGGCGCGGTGTTGTCGGTCAGGTAGAGCGTCATCAGCGGCTCGAAGTCCGAGCCTGCCGGGCGCGCCGCGAGGATGCGCTCGCGGTAGGCCTGCGCCTGCGCGGTCGTCGTGACCGGCGGGCGCAGGTTGGGCATCACGACGGCGCGGGCAAACTGGCGGGCCGAATGCGGCAGCACCGCGGCGAGCGCGGCGCCGTCGCGCACATGCAGATGCCAGTCGTCAGGGCGGGTGAGGGTCAGGGAGGACGGCAGGGACATGCGGCAGATTGTCGGTCAGTCCGCCGCGCCGCCCCCGTTCAGTGCTGCAGGATCTTCGACAGGAAGTCGCGCGCCCGTGGCGAGCGCGCCTCGGGCTGGCCGAAGAAGTCTTCCTTGCGGCAGTCCTCGACGATCCTGCCGGCGTCCATGAAGATGACGCGGTGGCTGACCTTGCGCGCGAAGCCCATCTCGTGGGTCACGCACATCATCGTCATGCCCTCGTGGGCGAGCTGCACCATCACGTCGAGCACCTCGCCGACCATCTCGGGGTCGAGCGCCGAGGTCGGCTCGTCGAACAGCATCACGATCGGGTCCATGCTCAGCGCGCGCGCGATCGCGACGCGCTGCTGCTGGCCGCCGGAGAGCTGGCCGGGGAACTTGTCCTTGTGCTTGATCAGCCCGACGCGCTCGAGCATCTTCAGCCCGCGCGCCATCGCATCGTCCTTGCTGCGGCCGAGCACCTTGATCTGCGCGATCGTCAGGTTCTCGGTCACCGACAGGTGCGGGAACAGCTCGAAGTGCTGGAACACCATGCCCACGCGCGAGCGCAGCCGCGGCAGGTCGGTCTTCGGGTCGGCGATCGAGATGCCGTCGACGACGATGTCGCCCTGCTGGAAGGGCTCGAGCGCGTTGACGGTCTTGATGAGCGTGCTCTTGCCCGAGCCCGAGGGCCCGCACACGACCACCACCTCGCCTTTCTTGACGCTGGTCGTGCAGTCGGTCAGCACCTGGAAGCTGCCGTACCACTTGCTGACGTTCTTGATGTCGATCACGCGCGGCCCCCTCAACGAATAATCGCGATCTTCTTCTGCAGTCGCCGCACCAGCATCGACAGCGAGAAGCAGATGACGAAGTAGACGAGCGCGGCGAGCAGGTAGGTCTCGACCGGGCGATTGAAATTCTTGCCAGCGACCTCGAAGCCCTTGAGCAGGTCGTAGGCGCCGATCGCGTAGACCAGCGAGGTGTCCTGGAACAGGATGATGGTCTGCGTCAGCAGCACCGGCAGCATGTTGCGGAAGGCCTGCGGCAGCACCACGAGCTGCATCGTCTGCGCGTACGTCATGCCCATCGCGTAGCCGGCATGGACCTGGCCACGCGGCACGCTCTGGATGCCCGCGCGCATGATCTCCGAGTAGTAGGCCGCCTCGAACACGGTGAAGGTGATGATGGCCGACAGCTCGGCGCCCATCGGCCGGCCGATCAACAGCGGGATCAGCAGGAAGAACCACAGGATCACCATCACCAGCGGGATCGAGCGCAGCGTGTTGACGTAGGCCGCCGCCGGGATCACCAGCCACGGCCTGCCCGACAGCCGCATCAGCGCGAGCAGCGTGCCCAGCACGATGCCGCCGACCATCGCGATCAGCGTCAGCTGGACCGAGAACACCAAGCCCTTGAGGATGAAGCCGGAGACGACGCCCCAGTCGAGGAAGCCGAAGTCGAGTGCCAGCATCACCTGCCTCCGCCGATCATGCCGGGCACGCGCAGGCGCTCCTCGACGAACAGCATCACCCGGTTCACCGCGAAAGCCGAGATGAAGTACAGCCCGGTGACCGCCAGGTAGACCTCGATGCCGCGCGAGGTCTCCTCCTGGGCCTGCATCGCGAACATCGTCAGCTCGGCGATGCTGACCGCGAAGGCGACCGAGGAGTTCTTGATGATGTTCATGCTCTCGCTCGTCAGCGGCGGGATGACGATACGGAAGGCCATCGGCAGCAGCACGTAGCGGTAGGTCTGCGGCAGCGTGAAGCCCATCGCCAGGCCGGCATAGCTCTGGCCGCGCGGCAGGCTCTGGATGCCCGCCTTGACCTGCTCGGCGATGCGCGCCGAGGTGAAGAAGCCCAGGCCGAGCACCACCAGCACGAAGCTCGGCACCTCGCGCAGCGGGGTGAAGATCGAGGGCACCACGTGGTACCAGAGGAAGATCTGCACCAGCAGCGGGATGTTGCGGAACAGCTCGGTCCAGGCGTTGCCGAGGAACTGCAGCCGCCGGTCCGGCACCGTGCGCAGGATGCCCATCAGCGCGCCGAGACCCAGCGCGACGGCCAGCGCGAGCAGCGCCACGGACAGCGTCCAGCCCCAGGCCGAGAGCATCCAGTCGAGGTAGGTGATGTCGCCGCCGCTGCCGAAGCAGCTCGGTCGGACCTCGCCGTCGATGGTGTCCTTGCAGAACACCTGCCAGTCCCAGTTACCCAAGACGCCCTCCTCGCCAGACCGCTCGCCCACGCCCAAGGAAACGGCGCGGGACGGTTGTACCGCCACCGCGCCGACAACTCAAGCACGCCGCACGCCACGCGTGCGGCCGCCGCGTCACTTCGCCGCGTAGGCCTCCATCGGCTTGTCGTTCGGGTTCGCCCAGGCCGCCTTGGTGTTCTCGTTCGGCGGCATGCCGACCTTGGTGTTGGCCGGCGGGATCGGCTGCATGAACCACTTGTCCCAGATCTTGGCGATGTCGCCGGACTTCATCATCGCGATGATGCTGTCGTCGACCGCCTTCTTGAAGGCCGGATCGTCCTTGCGGAACATGATCGCTATCGGCTCGACGCTCAGCACCTCGCCGACGATCTTGAAGTCGGCCGGGTTCTTGGCCTTGGCGATGTTGCCGGCCAGCAGCGCCCCGTCCATCACGAAGGCGTCGGCGCGGCCCGATTCGAGCAGCAGGAAGCTGTCGGCGTGGTCCTTGCCGTAGACCTCCTCGAAGTTGATGCCGCTGGCACGCTCGTTCTTGCGCAAGGTCTGCACCGAGGTCGTGCCGGTGGTCGTGGCGACCTTCTTGCCGTTGAGCTGGGCCACCGAGGTGATGCCCGAGCTGGCCTTCACCGCGATGCGCACCTCCTCGACGAAGGTCGTGACCGCGAAGCTCACGTCCTTCTGGCGGGTGGCGTTGTTCGTGGTCGAGCCGCACTCGATGTCCACGGTGCCGTTCTGCACCAGCGGGATGCGGTTCTGCGAGGTCACCGGTTGGTACTTGGTGGTCAGCGAGCCCATGCCGAGCTGCTTGGAGATGTTGCGCAGCACCCGCTCGCAGATCTCGACGTGGTAGCCGAGGTAGTTCCCCCCACCGGTCGTGTAACTCAGCGGCTGGGAGGATTCGCGCACCCCCATCGTGACCGAACCGCTGTCCTTGATCTTCTTCAGCGTGTCCGCCTGGGCGGCGCCGGCGGCGGCCAGCACGGCAACGAGCACGAGCAGCGACTTCTTCATGGGATCTCCTTGGAAGACCGAACGATGCGGCCAATCTAATGGACCCGCCGCCCTCGCGGCATACGGGCTCTCCACAGGGGACGACCGCGCGGAAACCCGCAGACCGGAGCAGGGGGCGTGCCAGCCAGGGCGCCGCGGCCGATCAGCCGGTGGTGCCGCTCAGGTGCTCCCACAAGGCCTGCACGCCGGGCTTGACGTGCCGCGCCAGTTCGGGGCGCTCGCGGAAGATGCGCACCTCCATGCTGAGCTCGAGGCTTCCCGATGGGGCGGCCGGCACCAGCTTGCGGGTCCGCAGCTCCTTGCGCACCGAGCTGGCCGGCAGGAAGGCCAGGCCATGGCCCTCGAGCGCCATCGCCTTCAGGCCCTCGGCCATGTCGGTCTCGTAGGTCGGCTCCAGCGGCAGCGGAGGCTCGCCGGGGCGCGAGGCCTGCTTGATGATCAGGTCGACCATCTGGCCGAGGTAGGCGCCGGAAGAGTAGGCCAGGAAGGGCACGCGCTCGCGCGGTGCGGCCGGCAGCCGGAACAGCGGCTCGCCGTCCGCACCGGCCTTGGCGTAGGCGCGCAGCGACTCCTCGCCGAGCGTCAGCATCTCGTAGCGCTCCATGTTGAGCTGCAGCGGCAGCGCCGGATGGTGGTAGGCGATCAGCAGGTCGCAGCCGCCCTCGGCCAGGCGCAGCACCGCGTCGTGGACGTTCATCGCGATGAGCCGGCTCTTCATCGTTCCGGCCTCGGGCATGGCACGGCGCAGCTCCATGATCCAGTGCGGGAAGAACGCGAAGGCCAGCGTGTGCGACACCGCGAACTCGATCATGTCCTGGCCGCTGGTGCGGTGGCCGCGCATCAGGTTGCGCGTGGCCTGCAGCGCCGCGAGCAGCTCCAGCGCCTGGGCGTGGAAGGTCTCGCCGGCCGGGCTCAGACGGGTCGGGTAGGACGAGCGGTCGACCAGGTCGGCCCCGGCCCAGGCCTCGAGCGCCTGGATGCGGCGGCTGAACGCGGGCTGGGTGACGTGGCGCAGCTGGGCCGAGCGCGAAAAGCTGCGGGTCTCGGCCAGGCTGACGAAGTCCTCGAGCCACTTGGTGTCCATGGCGCGCCCCTCCTCCTCAGCGGCGTGCGGCGGCCGGCCTCTTGAGCTCGGTGGGCTCCAGCGTGACGACGTTCTCGCCGTCGCCGATCCAGACGGTGCCGTCCTGCACCGTGCACTGCAGCCGCATCGTGCGGCGCGCCAGTGCGGCCAGCTCGGCGCCGGCCTCGCCGGGCAGCAGCCGCACGCGCAGGTTGGCCAGCCGCTCGAGCGTGCCCTGGTTCTGGCTCCACCACAGCGCCGCGGTGCGGCCCCAGGTGTAGAGCACGACCTCGCGCGCGCGGTGGCTGGCCTTGCGCAGCCATTTCTCGTCGGGCTGGCCGACGTCGATCCACAGCTCGATCTCGTCCGTCAGGCTGCGGCGCCACAGGTCGGGCTCGTCCATGTCGGTCATCGCGTTGGCGAAGGCCAGCGGCTCGGCCCCCTCGCCTTCCGCGTGCAACGCGTAGGCGAGCAGCCGCACCATCAGCCGCTCGTCGTTCTCCGACGGGTGCTGGGCCAGCGTCAGCGCGTGGGTGCCGTAATGGCCGCGGTCCATGTCGGCCACCTGCAGCTCGGCCTTGAAGACGGTTGATTTGAGCGCCATGGGCGCGCAGTCTGGCACAGCGCCGGGCGGGTACCATGCGCCGACCACTTCCAGGAGCGCGGTTTGGCGACCCCCAATTACTCGTACGAGAAGCGCCAGCGTGAGCTGGCCAAGAAGCGCAAGAAGGAAGAGAAGCTCAAGCGCAAGGCCGAAGGACGGCCCGCCGACGAGTCCCCGGACGCGCCGGCCGACGCCGCGCCAGCCGATCCTCCGGCGGCGCCCACCGAAGGCTGAGCACGCCTCAGGCGCCCTCGGCGCCGCTTTGCTGCAGCGCCCACATCCGGGCGTAGTGCCCGCCGACGGCGAGCAGCTCGGCGTGCGTGCCGCGCTCGACGATGCGGCCGGCCTCCAGCACCAGGATCTGGTCGGCCTCGACCACGGTCGACAGCCGGTGCGCGATCACCAGCGCGGTCTTGCCCTGGGCCGCGCGGCGCAACTCCTCCTGGATCGCGCGCTCGTTGGCCGAGTCCAGCGCCGAGGTCGCCTCGTCGAAGATGACGATCGGCGGGTCCTTCAGCAGCGTGCGCGCGATCGCGACGCGCTGCTTCTCGCCGCCGCTGAGCTTCAGGCCGCGCTCGCCGACCATGGTCGCGTAGCCCTTCGGGGTCGCGGCGATGAAGTCGTGGATGCGTGCCGCGCGCGCGGCCGCCTCGATCTCGGCCTGCGAGGCGCCGGGGCGGCCGTAGGCGATGTTGTAGGCCACGGTGTCGTTGAACAGCACCGTGTCCTGCGGGACGATGCCGATCGCGCGGCGCAGGCTGTCCTGGGTGAGCTGGCGGAGGTCATGGCCGGCCACCGTGATGCGCCCGCCGCCAACGTCGTAGAAACGGTAGAGCAGCCGCGCCAGCGTGCTCTTGCCGGCGCCCGAGGGGCCGACCACCGCGACCGTGTGGCCGGCCGGGATCTCGAAGCTGAGCTCGTGCAGGATGGGCCGCGAGGGCTCGTAGGCGAAGGACACGCCCTCGAAGCGCACGACCGGGGGCGCGTCGGCGTGCAGCGCCACGGCATCGGGCGCGTCACGCACCTCGCGCTCGCGCTCGAGCAGCGCGAACATGCGGTCGAGGTCGGTCAGCGCCTGCTTGATCTCGCGGTAGATCACGCCGAGGAAGTTCAGCGGGATGTAGAGCTGGATCATGAAGGCGTTGATCATCACCAGATCGCCCAGCGTCATGCGCCCCGCGACCACGCCCTCGGTGGCACGCCACAGCATCGCGATCAGCGCCAGCGCGATCAGCAGCTGCTGGCCGGTGTTGAGCAGCGACAGCGTCTGCTGCGACTTGAGCTTGGCGCGGCGCAGCTTGTCGAGGCTCTCGTCGTAGCGCTGCGCCTCGAAGGCCTCGTTGTTGAAATACTTGACCGTCTCGTAGTTCAGCAGCGAGTCGATCGCCCGCGAGTGCGAGTGCGAGTCGAGCTCGTTCATCGTGCGGCGGAACTGGGTGCGCCACTCCGTCACCACCACCGTGAAGGCGATGTAGGCCACCAGCGCCGCCAGCGTGATCCCCGCGAAGCCGGCGTCGAATTTGAACGCCAGCAGGGCCAGCACGAGGCCGACCTCGACCAGCGTCGGCACGATGCTGTAGAGCGAGTAGGAGATCAGCGACTGCACGCCGCGCGTGCCGCGCTCGATGTCGCGCGTCATGCCGCCGGTCTGGCGCTCGAGGTGAAAGCGCAGGCTCAGGGCGTGCAGATGGCGGAACACCTGCAGCGAGATCGCGCGCGTCGCGCCCTCGGTGGCCTTCGCGAACACCAGGTCGCGCAGCTCGGTGAACAGCGAGGTCGACAGCCGCAGCGCCCCGTAGGCCAGCAGCAGGCCGACCGGCACGACCAGCGCCGCGCGCGGGTCGCCGAGCGGGATCGACATCGCGTCGACCAGCTCCTTGAGCAGCAGCGGCACGCCGACGTTGGCGGCCTTCGCCGCGATCAGGCAGCTCAGCGCCGCCAGCACACGGAACTTGTAGGCCCACAGATAGGGCAGCAGCCGCGCCAGCGCCGCCCAATCGGAGCGCCCGCCGGCGGCTGGCGGGACCGGCAGGGCCGCGCCGGGACTCAGGGCTTCACGACGCACGATGACTCACAATCCTCAACCTCCCGCGCTGCACGAACCGACCGATGACCGACGCCGCCCCGACCGTCCAACTGCTCGACCCGCCACCCGGCATGGAGCTGGTGTTGCGCGTGATCCCGATGCCCGCCGACTCCAACCCGAACGGCGACATCTTCGGCGGCTGGATCATGGCGCAGGTCGACCTGGCGGGGGCGGTGCTGCCCTGGCGCGTCGCGAAGGGCCGCATCGCGACGGTGGCGGTCAACCAGTTCATTTTCAAGCAGGCGGTGTCGGTCGGCGACCTGCTCAGCTTCTTCGCGCGCGTCGAGCGCATCGGCCGCACCTCGATCACCGTGCATGTCGAGGTCTGGGCCGAGCGCAACCCGGCCGACCCGATGGTCGTCAAGGTCACCGAGGCGAGCCTGACCTATGTCGCGATCGACGAGCAGGGCCGCTCGCGCGAGGTGCCGCGCGACTGAGCCTCAGGCGCGGCGCCAGCGGCGCGCGAGCCGCCAGCCGAGCAGCAGCCCCAGGACCGCGGCATAGACCGCGACCTCGGCGAAGTTGTGCTTGGCCGCGCGCATCCAGAAGAAATGCAGGATCGCCAGCCCGGCGACCGCGTAGACCGCGCGGTGCAGCGCCTGCCAGCGCGGCGCGCCAAGCGCCTGGATCGCGCGCCTGCAGGAGGTCGCCGCCAGCGGCGCCATCAGCAGCAGCGCGGCGAAGCCGACCAGCGCGAACGGGCGCTTCGGGATGTCCCGGGCGATCGCAGCCGCGTCGAAGCCCATGTCGAGCCAGGCGTAGCCGAGGAAATGCAGCACCGCGTAGAAGAAGGTGAACAGGCCCAGCAGGCGGCGAAAGCGCGCCAGCGCCGGCAGCCCCAGGCCCTCGCGCAGCGGCGTGACCGCGAGCGTCAGGCACAGGAAGCGCAGCGTCCAGTCGCCGGTGGCACGGATCAGCGCCTCGGCCGGGTTCGGGCCGAGCGCGTCGGCCGCGGCGCCGTACACCAGCCAGGCCAGCGGCACGAGGGCAGCCGCGAAGGCCAACGGCTTGGCCGCCGGGTGCAGCAGCCAGGCCCCGGCGCGGCGGCGCGGCACGGCGGACAGGACGGCGCTCATCAGAAATGCTTGGCCAGGTCCATGCCGGCGTAGAGCTGGCCGACCTGAGCCTCGTAGCCGTTGAACATCAGCGTCGGGCGCTTCTTCGTGAACAGGCCGTCCTCGCCGATGCGCCGCTCGGTGGCCTGGCTCCAGCGCGGGTGGTCGACCTTCGGGTTCACGTTCGAGTAGAAGCCGTACTCGCTCGCCGCGGCCCTGACCCACGCGGTGCGCGGCGGCTGCTCGACGAAGCGGATCTTGACGATCGACTTGGCGCTCTTGAATCCGTACTTCCAGGGCACCACCAGGCGCAGCGGCGCGCCGTTCTGGTTCGGCAGCACCTCACCGTACATGCCGAAGGCCAGCAGCGTCAGCGGGTGCATCGCCTCGTCCAGCCGCAGGCCCTCGACATAGGGCCAGTCGAGCACGCGCGAGCGCAGCCCGGGCATCTGCTGCGGATCGGCCAGGGTGTGGAACTCGAGGTACTTGGCGTTGCCGGTCGGCTCGACGCGCCGGATCAGCTCGGCCAGCGACCAGCCGACCCAGGGGATCACCATCGACCAGCCCTCGACACAGCGCAGCCGGTAGATGCGCTCCTCCATCGGCGCGAGCTTGAGCAGCTCCTCGAGGCCGAAGCTGCGCGGCTTCGCGACCGCGCCCTCGACCGCGACGCTCCAGGGCCGGGTGCGCAGCGTGTGGGCCAGCGCGGCCGGGTCGTCCTTGCCGGTGCCGAACTCGTAGAAGTTGTTGTAGCCGGTCGCGTCGGCGTAGCGGGTCTGCTTGTCCATCACCGCCGCGCCGGGCACACCGCTGCGCGCCCCGGGCAGCGCCGCGAGCAGCCCGGGGCGCGCGGCGGTCTGCGCCCCGGCCTCGCGGCCGGCCCAGGCGGCCAGCACCGCCCCGGCGCTGCCGGCCGCGAACTGCCTCAGCAGCTCGCGGCGTTGCTCGAACACGGCCCGCGGGGTGATCTCGCTCGGGACGGGATGGTCGTGGCCCTGGCGGGCGGAGCGCAGGAAGGACATGGCGGTCGTCACGGTTGCGTTTGCGAGCCCGGGGCCGACGCGATGGTTCCGTCGGCCGGACCGGGAATTGCCCGGTGGTCGACCGCGCAGGCACGAACCTTACAGCCGCCGGCCCGCGAACGCCCAAAAGAAAGGCCGGCGTGCAGCCGGCCTTGTCGCGACGCGGGGCGCGCTCAGTGCAGACCGGCGATGTAGTCGGACACCGCCTTGATCTCGCGCTCGCTCATCTTCGCGGCGATCGCGGCCATCTGCGCGCTGTTGCCGCGTGCGCCGGTGCTGAACGCGCTCAGCTGGGCGTAGGTGTAATCGGCATGCTGCCCCCCCAGGCGCGGGTACTGGGCCGGGATGCCGGCGCCGTTCGGGGCATGGCAGCCGGCGCAGGCCGGGACCTTCTTCGCGGCGATGCCGCCGCGGTAGATCTGCTCGCCGAGCGCGACCAGTGCCTTGTCCTTGGCGAAGCCGTCCTTGGCACGCTTGCCAGCGTAGAAGGCCGCGACGTTGCGCATGTCCTCCTCGCTGAGGGCGCTCGCGAAACCCTTCATCACCGGGTTGGCACGCGCACCGGACTTGAACTCGGTGAGCTGCTTGACCAGGTACTGCGGGTGCTGGCCCTGCAGGATCGGGTTGGCCGGCGCGCCGCGCGAGCCGTCGGAGGTGTGGCAGGCGCCGCAGACGCTCGAGGCGATCGCCTCGCCCTTCTTGGCATCGGGCTTGGGCGCGGCAGCGGGTTCGGCGGCCAGGGCCGGCACGGCGAGCAGCGCGGCCAGCAGGAACGAGAGGGCAGGCTTCATGAGCGGTGTCTGGAGGGACTGCGGCCGGCGAGAGGATGCCCGCCGCCAAAGCCGGTGATTCTACAATCCTGTATGTCCGCTCCGATCCCGGCGGTCCCGGAGCCCGCGCGCGCAGCGCTGGCCTGGGCCCACACCGCCCGCTTCCTGACCACCGCCGCCCAGCTCGACCAGCTGCCGGCCACCGAACTGCCCGAGATCGCCTTCGTCGGCCGCTCCAACGCCGGCAAGTCCACCGCGATCAACCGGCTGACCCAGCAGACACGGCTCGCCTTCGCCTCGCGCACGCCTGGCCGCACACAGCACATCAACCTGTTCGCCCTCGGCCCCAAGGACGCGCCGAACGCGCTGTTCGCCGACCTGCCGGGCTATGGCTATGCCGCGGTGGCCCGCGCCGCCAAGCTGCGCTGGCAGCAGGTGATGGCGCAGTACCTGGAGCTGCGGCGCAGCCTGTCGGGCGTCGTGCTGATGATCGACTCGCGGCTCGGCTTCACCGAGCTCGACCAGCAGCTGCTCGCCTTCGTCGCGCCACGCGTCGGCACCGGCGAGGTCAAGCTGCTGGTGCTGCTGACCAAGGCCGACAAGCTCAACCGCCGCGAGGCCGACCGCGCGCTCGCCAACGCCCAGACCGTGCTGGGCCAGCTCGCGACCGACGAGGCCGACGTGAGCGTGACGCTGTTCTCGGCGCTCAGCCGACAGGGGCTGGGCGACGCCGCCGAGGTGCTGCACGGCTGGGTGCTGCCACCCGCCTGAGGCAGCCGGCCCGCGCCGCTCAGGGGCGCCCGAGGAAGAGGTAGAGCCCGGTGTCGCCACGCGGCGCGTAGACCACGCCGACATAGAGCGGCCCGAGCCCCGTATCGGCCCCGAGGAAGACGCTGCCCCCGTAGCGCAGCGCGTCGAGGCTGGCCTCGCGTCGCCGTGACCAGACGTTGCCGGCCTCCAGCGAGGCGCCGGCGAAAAAGCCGCGCGTCAACGCCGGTGGCGCGAGCCGGTAGTAGTAGCTCAGCCGCCCGAACGCGAGGTAGTTGCCCTGCACCTGCCCCGGTTCGTAGCCCGAGAGGTTCTGGAAGCCGCCCAGCGTGTACAGGCCGAGCCCGGTCGCTGCCGCGCCGCCGGCCAGCCGCGTGCTCGCGTACAGGTTGACGGTGTGCGCGCCGGCCCAGGTCGAGGCCAGCTCGCCGCTGGCCTCGATGCGGACGAACTCGTCGTCGTCGCGTTCGAGCCGGCTGCGCAGGCGCCCGCCCGCGACCTCGCCGACCAGCCGGTAGCCGGCCTGCGGGAAGGCGACGTAGTCGAGCTGATCGATCACCGCGCGCAGCCGCAGGCCGGACTCGAGGCGGTCGGTCGCGTCGGGATCGAAGCGCACCCCCTCGCGCACCAGCAGCGGCTTGTCGCGCAGGCGCTGGGCGTACAGGCCCAGGCGCAGCTCGCCGAACTCGCCCCAGGGCTGGCCGAGATCCAGCCCGAGGCGGGCGACGGTGCGGCGCAGCCGCCCGCTCTCCGGACCCTCGGGATCGACGTAGGTGACACGCTCGCTGCGCACGATCTGCGCCGACGGCGCGAGGAACCAGTCGCTGCCCAGCGCGGTGGTCCAGCCCAGCGGCTGGTACCACTCGGTGAACCAGGCGGGCTCGGAGCCGATCTGCACGACGTTGCGC
>DATMJX010000196.1:0-3774 GCA_035553715.1 Methylibium sp. | reverse complement strand
CGTCCAGGTCGGGCGGACCCTCGTTGCGGTTGCCCGCCATCATCGTGCCGGGGCGGGCTCGCCACGCCAGCCGCCTGAACGTGCCACCGAGCAGCGCGGCGCAGGCCGCGGCCACGCCAGTCGCATGCGGGGCGGCCGCGCGGGAATCTTCGTAGGTGTTCATGCGTGTCTGGCCCAGAGGGCCGAGGTGAATTCGGTGTCGAACGGCGGCACGGCCATCGGCGCCTCGCTGCCACCTGCCGTCTCGGGGGCTTCGCCGCGGCAGGCCGCCGCGAGCGCAGCGCGCAGCGCGTCGAGGCCCTCGCCGGTCAGCGCGCTGACGAATAGCCGCGGCACGCGCCGACCGCCGTCGAGCTGCAGCACGTCGGCCACACTGCGCGGGCGCTGGCTCGGCTCGAGCCGGTCGGCCTTGTTGTAGACGAGCACCTGCGGGATGTCGGAGGCACCGATCTCTGCGAGCACGCGCTCGACCTCGGCCATCTGCTCGGCCAGCAACGGGCTCGACGCGTCGACGACATGCAGCAGCAAGTCGGCATCGGCGGCCTCCTGCAGCGTGGCCTCAAAGGCTTCAACCAGCGAGTGCGGCAGGTCGCGGATGAAACCCACGGTGTCCGACAGGCTCACCGAGCGGCCGGCGTCCTCGAGGTAGAGCTGGCGCGTCGTCGTGTCCAGCGTCGCGAACAGCTGGTCGGCCGCATAGGCGCGCGCCTTCACGAGCGCGTTGAACAGCGTCGACTTGCCGGCATTGGTGTAGCCGACCAGCGAGATGCGGAAGGTGCCGGTGCGTTCGCGCGAGCGTCGCTGCGTGCTGCGCTGCAGCTTGAGCTTCTTCAGACGCGTCTTCAGCGACTTGATGCGCTCGCCGATCATGCGGCGGTCCAGCTCGATCTGCCGCTCACCCGGGCCGCCGCGGTGGCCGACGCCGCCGCGCTGGCGCTCCAGGTGGCTCCAGCGCCGCACCAGCCGGTTGCTCAGGTACTGCAGCTGCGCCAGCTCGACCTGCAGCTTGCCCTCATGGCTCTGCGCACGCGCGGCGAAGATCTCGAGGATCAGCCCGGTGCGGTCGAGCACCTCGACGCCCAGGTGACGTTCGAGGTTGCGCTGCTGGGTCGGGCTGAGCATCTGGTCGAAGATCACGCACTGACCACCGCTTTGCTCGACCAGTGCCTTGATCTCGTCGGCCTTGCCGCTGCCGACGAACAGCGCCGCGTCGGGCGCCTTGCGGCGCGCGGTCAGGCGCGCGACCGGCGTGTCGCCGGCCGACTCAGCCAGCAGGGCCAGCTCGTCGAGCGTCGGATCGAAGGCCCCGGCGCCGAGGCCCAGGTCCACCCCGACCAGCACCGCCTTGGGCTGCGCGGCTGCGCGTGCCGCGCCCGGGCTCACCGAGCTCGCGTCCAAGTGCTTCAGTTGCCTGCCGCCGGCGCTTCGCCGGCCGGGTGGAAGTTCACCGCACGGCCCGGCACGACCGTGGAGATCGCGTGCTTGTAGACCATCTGGGTCACGGTGTTGCGCAGCAGGACGACGTACTGGTCGAAGGACTCGATGTGCCCCTGGAGCTTGATGCCGTTGACCAGGTAGATCGACACCGGCACATGCTCCTTGCGCAGCAGGTTCAGGAACGGGTCTTGTAGAAGCTGCCCTTTGTTGCTCACGATATGCTCCGTGTTGAAAACAGTTGGAAAGACCACCTTATAACAGGCACCCCGGCGAGCCCCGGGGAAGTCCTAGGAGTCCTTCGCCGTGAAGGGGTTCCGCGAGGACTTCAGCTCGATGCGCAAGGGCGTGCCGCTGAGCTTGAAATAGGCCCGGAAGCGCCCCTCGAGATAGCGCTTGTACGCGTCGGTGATGTGCTCGAGCGAGTTGCCGTGGATCACGATCACCGGCGGGTTCTGACCGCCCTGGTGGGCATAGCGCAGCTTGGGACGGAAGGCCCCGGCGCGCTTGGGCTGCTGGAACTGCACCGCTTCCAGCAGCAGGCGGCTGAGCACCGGGGTGGGCAGCTTGCGCGTGGCCGAGGACCACGCGTCGGCGATCGCCTGCCAGACCGGGCCGAGCCCCTGGCGCTTGATCGCCGAGATGTGCAGCACCGGCGCGAACTTCAGGAAGGCCAGGCGCTGCTCGATCGAGCGCTGCAGCATTTCGCGCTGGTAGGCATCGACCGCGTCCCACTTGTTGATCGCGATCACCACCGCGCGGCCGGCGTCGAGGATGTAGCCGGCGATGTGCGCATCCTGGTCGGTCACACCTTGGGTCGCGTCGAGCAGCAGCAGCACCACGTTGGCGTCGGCGATCGCCTGCAGCGTCTTGACCACCGAGAACTTCTCGATCGCCTCGAAGACCTTGCCCTTGCGGCGCAGGCCGGCGGTGTCGATCAGCTCGAACTTCTGGCCGTTGCGCTCGAAGGGCACGTGGATCGCGTCGCGCGTCGTGCCCGGCAGGTCGAAGGCGACCAGGCGTTCCTCGCCGAGCCAGGTGTTGATCAGCGTGCTCTTGCCGACGTTCGGACGGCCAGCCACCGCCAGGCGGATCGGGCGGTCGGGGTCGTCGAGATCCTCGACTTCCTCATCGGCCTCGAAGCCCTCGAGTGCCGCCTCGAGCAGGCTGCGCACCCCCTGGCCATGCGAGGCCGAGAGCGGGTGCGGCTCGCCGATGCCGAGTTCGTGGAATTCGGCCAGGTGGGCCGAGTCCTGCATTCCCTCGGCTTTGTTGACTGCCAGCAGCACCTTCTTGCCCGCGGTGCGCAGGTAGCGCGCGATGTCGTGATCCTGCCCCGAGACCCCGGCACGCGCATCGACGACGAAGATCACCGCATCCGCCTCGGCCACCGCCTGGCGGGTCTGCTTGGCCATCTCCTTGTAGATGCCGCTCTCGGCGGTCGGCTCGAAGCCGCCGGTGTCGATGACGATGAACTCGCGCGCGCCGAGCCGCCCGTCGCCATAGTGGCGGTCGCGCGTCAGGCCGGCGAAGTCGGCCACGATCGCGTCGCGACTCTTCGTCAGGCGGTTGAACAGCGTCGACTTGCCGACGTTGGGTCGGCCGACCAGGGCGAGGACAGGTTTCATTGCAGCGCGCCGCAACGGCGGGGCGCGCGACGCCGCGGAAGATTCATCTCACTCGGGCCGGAACGCGAACACGCCGCCGCCCTGCGTCACGACCACCAGGGTCGTGCCGATGTGCAGCGGCGCTGCCGTGATCGGCCGCCCGTCGGTGGGCAGGCGCAGCAGGGGCTGGCCGTTGCTGCGATCGAGGAAATGCAGCAATCCGCCCGCGTCGCCGAACACCAGGGTGCGGCCGACCACCAGCGGCGCGCTCAGCCCGCGGTTGAGCAGACGCTCCGAATTCCACACCGGCTCGCCGCTGCCCAGCTTCCACGCCTGGATGCGGCTGCTGCTGTCGGCGGCGAAAACGAAGTCCTGGTCTGCCGCAATGCCCGTCACGCCACTCACGGGCCGCGACCAGCGCGCCGCACCGCGCGCGGCATCGACGCAGCCCACGGCCGCCTGGAACCCGCGGGCGCAGATCGTGTCGCCGACCCGCGCCGCCGGACCGACCAGGTCGGCGAGACGCTCGACCTCGTTGGCGCCGCGCGGCGAGGCCACGGTGGCCTCCCAGCGCAGCGTGCCGCGGGTCGGATCGAAGCCGGCCAGGCGCGCGCCCTGCCCGGCCACCAGCGTGTCCTTCCAGGCGCCGAGCACGCCCGACTGCAGCAGCGTCAGCGGATCGCCGGGGCGCTGCTGCACCCACAGCTTGCGGCCATCGAGCACGTCCCAGGCC
>DATMJX010000195.1:0-3779 GCA_035553715.1 Methylibium sp. | reverse complement strand
GCCCCAGACATGAGCCCCACCCCTGCCCCGAGCCTGCCGGTCCCGGTGAGCTTCGAGTTCTTCCCGCCCAACACCGACGCCGGTGCCGCGAAGCTCCAGGCCGTCGTGCAGGAGCTCGGCGCCGTCGGCCCCGAGTTCTTCAGCGTCACCTACGGGGCCGGCGGCTCGACGCGCGAGCGCACGCTGTCGACCGTGCTCGACATCGCCGCGCTCGGCTACGAGGCCGCGCCGCACCTGTCGTGCATCGGCTCGACGCGCCGTGGCATCGACGAGATCCTCGACTCCTACCACCGCCACAAGATCCGCCGCATCGTCGCGCTGCGCGGCGACCTGCCCAGCGGCACCGCGACGGCCGGCGAGTTCCGCTACGCGAGCGAGCTGGTCAGCTACATCCGCGAGACGCAGGGCGACGCGCTGCACATCGAGGTGGCGGCCTACCCCGAGTACCACCCGCAGCAGCGCTACGTGAGCCGCGACCTGGAATTCTTCGCGCGCAAGATGAAGGCCGGTGCCAACTCGGCCATCACCCAGTTCTTCTACAACCCCGACGCCTACTTCCACTTCGTCGAGCAGGCCCGCAAGCTCGGCGTCGACGCGCCGATCGTGCCGGGCGTGATGCCCTTCCACAACTACGCGCGCATCGCGCAGTTCGCGATGCGCGACGGCATCGAGATCCCGCGCTGGGTCGCGCTGAAGATGGAGGGCTACATGGACGACACCGCGTCGATCCGCGCCTTCGGCGTCGAGGTGCTGACGCAGCTGTGCGAGAAGCTGATCGCCGGCGGCGCGCCGGCGATCCATTTCTACACCCTGAACCAGTCGGCGCTCGCGCTGGAGATCTGCAAGCGCCTGGCGGCCTGAGCGCTCGTGCGCGGCGGCTTGACGCAGGTCAAGCCGCCGACCGCCGCCTCTTGATGCGGCGCAACATCGGCGGTGCGCGGCGCGCCTCCAATGACCTCATCGTCAACGACCTTTCGATGGAGTCTCCATGCGCCGACTGCTCGCCGCCGCCTGCACCACCCTCAGCCTCGTCGCGCCCGCCGTCCATGCCCAGGACAGCGGCGACTGGCTGGTCCGCGCCCGCGCGATCCACCTGAACAGCGAGAACAAGGACCGCACGCCGCTGGATCTGAGCATCAACGACCGCTGGATCCCCGAGGTCGACATCAGCTACTTCTTCACGCCGAACTGGGCGACCGAGCTGGTGCTGACCTACCCGCAGAAGCAGAACCTGCGCTCCGGCGCGCTGGACGCGAAGGTCGGCACGCTCAAGCACCTGCCGCCGACGTTGAGCCTGCAATACCACCTGACCGGCCTGCCCGGCTGGCGGCCCTACGCCGGCGTCGGCGTGAACTACACGCGCTTCTCCAGCGTCGATCTGCCGGCTGGCGTCGACATCCAGCGCAACAGCGTCGGCCCGGCGGTCGGCGCCGGCTTCGACGTGCCGCTCGGCGACGGCTGGCTGCTGAACGTCGATGCGAAGAAGGTCTGGATCGACACGAAGGTGTCGGTCAGTGGCAGCCGCATCGGCACCTTCAACGTCGACCCGTGGCTGCTCGGCATCGGGATCGGCCGACGCTTCTGAGGCGCTAGACGATCTTCACGGCCGCCGGGTCGAAGTCGGGCTTCGGCGGCTTCAGCTTCATCGCCTTGAGTTCACGCGCGACCAGGCTCGCGATCATCAGGTTGCGATTGCCCTTGCTGTCGGCCGGGATCACGTGCCAGGGCGCGTGTGGCGTCGAGGTGGCGGCCAGCGCGGTCTCGTAGGCCGCCAGGTAGTGCTTCCACTTGGCGCGCGTGCCGAGGTCGCCGAGATTGAATTTCCAGCGCTTGGCCGGGTCGTCGACGCGCGCCTGCAAGCGCGCCTTCTGCTCGTCCTTGGAGATGTGCAGGTAGCACTTGACGAGGCGCGTGCCGGCATCGTGCAGCAGGCGCTCGAAGGCGACGATGTGCGCCAGGCGCCGGTCGCGCTCGCTGGCGTCGATCCAGCCCTCGACGAAGGGCACCAGCACGTCCTCGTAGTGGCTGCGGTTGAAAACGACGACCTCGCCGGCCCGCGGCGCCACCGCATGCACGCGCCACAGGAAGTCGTGCCCACGCTCGACCTCGGTCGGCGCCTTGAAGGCCGCGACGCGCACGCCCAGCGGGCTGCAGCGGCTGAACACCGCGCGTGCCGTGCCGTCCTTGCCCGAGGTGTCCATGCCCTGCAGCACCAGCAGCAGCTTGGGTGCGGGACCCGCGGCGGCACCCGTGGCGCTCATGCCGTTGGCATAGAGCAGGTCCTGCAGGCGGTCGATCTCGACCGCGAGCTCGTCGAGCCGCGCATCGTCACGCTCGCGGCTGCTGCTCGCGAAGGGCCGCGCGGCCGGGTCGAGCGCGGCGAGCTTGAGCTTGCGGCCGACCTTCCAGTCTTCGAGCGCGTCGCGGGCCATCGCGGCGCGCCTCAGCCGGGCCGGCTCCAGGCGACACCCTCCTCGGTCAGGATGGTGTCGAGCGCGATGTCATGCGCCTCCGCCTCGAGCCAGGGGATGTAGCCGTGGTGGTAGCCCAGGCCGACGGTGTAGGGCCGCGGGGCCAGCGAGCCCAGCGTGCGGTCGTAGAAGCCGCCGCCATAGCCCAGCCGCACGCCTTGGGGGCCGTGGCCGACGCAAGGCACCAGCAGCAGCGTCGGCATCACGACGTCGGTGCCCTTGGGCTTGGAGATGTCGTAGCCGTCCGGCTCCATCGGGCAGCCCGGGTACCACTGGTGGAAGCGCAGCTGCTTGGTGTCCTTGTTCATCACCGGCAGGCCGATGCGCCGCGGCGGGCCGTCGCCGGTGCCGTGACCGCGGCCCTCGGTCCAGCGGTGCAGGGCCGGTAGCGGGTCGAACTCGCCCTTGATCGGCCAGTAGGCGCCGATGGTCACGTCCTCGCGCTGCGTCAGCCAGACCCGCAGCACGCTCTGCAGCCGCACCGCGCGCTCGAGCCGGTCGGGCATGGTCAGGCGCTCGATCTGCAGCAGGCGGCGCAGCTTGGCCTTGTCGCGCGGGGGCTCGAGGGGAGGAATCGGCAGGCTCATGGGACGCTTCGGTGGCGGGAGAGGCCGCAGTGTGCGCAATGCCGGCGGCAGCGGCAATCCCGCCGTGCCTACACTGCGACACCATGGCCACGCCCGGCGACGACTTCGCGGCCCATTGCGTCGAGCTGCTGCAACCGCTGGGGACGGCGCGCGCCAGGCGCATGTTCGGCGGCCACGGGCTCTACCTCGAGGGCCTGATGGTCGGCCTGATCGCCGACGAGCAGCTCTATCTGAAGACGGACGCCCAGACCCTGCCGCAGTGGCAGGCGGCGGGCGGGCGGCCCTTCGTCTACGTCAGCCGGCGCGGCGGCACGCCCAGGACCGCGACGATGAGCTACTGGAGCCCGCCCGCGGAGGCGATCGAGTCGCCGGGGCTGATGCAGCCCTGGGCCCGCCTCGCGCTCGAAGCGGCCCGGCGCGCCGCGAACGCGAAGCGGGTGAAGCCGGCGCGCGGTCTCGCCCACCCCGCGGACACGCGCTGACCGGCCCTGCCGGGGCGCCGCGGAGCCGGCGCACGGCCCAGGCACATGGTGCCGCCGTGCCTTTCGACACAGGGGCCCGCCCCGCTGCGCCAAAATCCGACTGAACTCAGCGCCCTGGACGGTCTCCCACTGCGATCGCGCCCCGGCGCGCGGACCACGATACCGGCATGATTGCGCTCCCCTCCCCCCTGCCCCGGCCGGCACACCGCCTGGTGGCTGCCGTGCTGGCGCTGCTGGCC
>DATMJX010000194.1:0-3694 GCA_035553715.1 Methylibium sp. | reverse complement strand
GCCGCCGGCGGCTCCGTCCACCATCGCGCCATGGCCGAGACCGCGTCCCCGTCCCTCCCGCCTGCGCAACGCTGGCGCCGGATGCTGCCGTGGGCGCTGCTGGTGGCCTTGCTCGGCGTCGCGCAGACGCTGCTGCTGGCGCTGACCGTCCGGTACGAGCACGACCGTGCCCAGGAGCGCACCGAGATGGCCGCCGCCGCCGCGGCCGGTGACGTGCGCCAGCTGCTGGCGCGTGACCTGCAGAGCCTGCAGGCCCTGCTGTGGAACGAGCCCTCGATCGAGCAGTGGCGCAACGACGCCGCCGCGCTGCTGCATGCGCGCCGCGAGCTGCTGCGGCTCGAGTGGCGCGACGCCGATCAGCGCATCGTCGAGGCGGTCGATTCCCCCTACCGCCCGCCGATCTTCAGCGTGCTGCCGCGCAGCAGCCTGGCGGCCGACAGCGAGACCGCGTGCGCCAGCGCCGTGCGTCTGGCGGTGGCCACCTGGTCACGCAGCTACTTCGTGCCGCAGGCGGGGGGGCTGGGGATCGAGGTGGTCGACGTGTGCCTGCCGAGCGGCCGCGGCGACGGTCCGCGCGGGGTGATGGCCGCGACGCTGGCGCTCACCCAGGTGCTCGACGAGGCGGTGGCCGCCGACCTGGCGCGCGGGCACGAGCTCAGTTTCGTCGAGGGCGACGGCACGCGACTGGCGCGCGGCGGCGGGCCGCGCGGCGCCGGCGTGTTCGTGGCCGAGCGGCTGATCGACCTGCAGGGCACGACGCTGGTGCTGCGCCTGGACAGCGCGGCGCGTGCGCCGGGCATCGTCGCCAACCTGCCGGTCTCGCTGGTGCTGGGGCTCTCGCTGGCGCTGGCGGTGGTGGTCGCGCTGCTGGTGCGCGACGTGCGCCGGCGCGCTGCGGCCGAGCAGCGCCTCGGCGAGGAGCTGACGCTGCGCCAGGCGATGGAGAACTCGCTCGTCACCGGACTGCGCGCGCGCGACATGGCCGGCCGCGTCACCTACGTCAACCCGGCCTTCTGCGCGATGGTCGGCTTCCCGGCGCGGGAGCTGATCGGCCAGATCACGCCGCCGTACTGGCCGCCCGAGATGCACGCGGCCTACGAGGCGCGCCACGTCCAGCGCCTCGAGCGCGGCGTGCCGGCGCACGAGCAGCGCGAGGGCCACGAGACCACCTTCATGCGCGCCAATGGCGAGCGCTTCCCGGTGCTGATCTTCGAGGCGCCGCTGATCGGCAGCGACGGCGCGCAGACCGGCTGGATGAGCGCGATCCTGGACCTGACGCCGCAACGCCGCGTCGAGGAGCTGTCGCGTCAGCAGCAGGAGCAGCTGCAGGCGACCGCGCGGCTGGCCACCGTCGGCGAGATGGCCTCGCTGCTCAGCCACGAGCTCAACCAGCCGCTGGCAGCGATCGCCAGCTACGCCAGCGGCTCGCTGAATCTGATGGCGCCCGAGGCGGCGCCCGACGCGCCGACGATCGCGATGGTGCGCGAGGCGACCCAGCGCATCGCCGAGCAGGCCGAGCGCGCCGGGCGCGTCATCAAGAGCGTGCACGACTTCGTGCGCCGGCGCGAGCACAGCCGCGACGAGATCGCCTGCGAGGCGCTGGTCGACACGGTGCTGCCGCTGCTACGGCTGCAGGCGCGCAAGAGCGCCGCGCGCATCGAGCTCGATCTCGGCGGGCCGGGCCTGCGGGTCGCCTGCGACCGCACGATGGTCGAGCAGGTGCTGCTGAACCTGACGCGCAACGCGATCCAGGCGATGGAGGGCATGCCGCCGGAGCGCCGCGTGCTGCGCATCGCCGCGCGCGCCGACGGGGCCTGGGTGCACGTCAGCGTCACCGACCAGGGCCCGGGCATCGCCCCCGAGGTCGCGGCCAGGCTGTTCACGCCCTTCTTCACCACCAAGGCCGAGGGCATGGGCCTGGGATTGAGCCTGTGCCGCACGGTGATCGAGCAGCATGGCGGCACACTCGGCTTCGAGACGCGCCGCGATGCCGCTGGCGTGGCGATCGGCACGCGTTTCGCGTTCACACTGCCGGCCGCCGCACACGCCGAGGCCGCCGAGCGCGCCACCCCCGCCGAAGGAGTTCATCGATGAAGCCCGCCGCGCCCGCACCGCTCGGTCTGCCGGTCGTCTACCTGGTCGATGACGAGGCGGTCGTGCGCGACGCGCTGGCCTGGCTGCTGCGCACGCGCCGGCTGCTGTCCGACGCCTTCGATTCCGGCGAGGCCTTCGCGGCCATGCTCGAGGCGCGCACCGACAGCCTGTACAGCGCGCCGGCCTGCCTGCTGCTGGACATGCGCATGCCCGCGGGCATGAGCGGGCTGCAGCTGTTCGACCGGTTGGTCGAGCGCGGCCTGACCCAGGTGCTGCCGGTGATCTTCCTCAGCGGGCACGGCGACGTGCCGACCGCAGTCGCGGCGATCCAGCGCGGCGCCTTCGACTTCGTCGAGAAGCCCTTCTCCGACAACGCGCTGGTCGACCGCATCGAGCGTGCGCTCGAGGCCAGCCGGGGTGCGCTCGAGCGCCTGCGCGGGCGCGACCAGGTGCGCCAGCGTGTCGCCGAGCTGACCGAGCGCGAGCGCGAGGTGATGCGGCTGGTGATCGACGGCCGGCCCAACAAGCTGATTGCCGACGCGCTGGCGATCAGCGTGCGCACCGTCGAGGTCCACCGTGCGCGCGTGTTCGACAAGATGGGCGTCAAGTCGGCGGTCGAGCTCGCCAACGTGCTGCGCGAGCCGGGCGGCTGAGGCCGCGTCGCCGCGGCGGCGAGAATCGCGCCATGAGCCTTGGCGAGTTCGACCTGATCGCGCGCTACTTCACCCGCGCCACGCCGCGCGCGGTGCTTGGCCCCGGCGACGACTGCGCGCTGATCGCGCCGCGCGCGGGCACGCAGCTCGCGATCTCGAGCGACATGCTGGTCGAGGGCCGGCATTTCCTCTCCACCGTCGAGCCGCGCCGCCTCGGCCACAAGGCGCTGGCGGTCAACCTCTCGGACCTGGCCGCCTGCGGCGCGCAGCCGCTCGCCTGCACGCTGGCGCTGGCGCTGCCGCGCGCCGATGCGGCCTGGCTCGAGGGCTTCGCGGCCGGCTTCCACGCGCTGGCCGAGGCCCACGGCTGCGAGCTGGTCGGCGGCGACACGACGGCCGGGCCCTTGAACCTCTGCGTCACCGTGTTCGGCGAGGTGCCGGCCGGCGGCGCGCTGCTGCGCAGCGGCGCGCGCGCCGGCGACGAGCTGTGGGTCAGCCATGCGCCGGGCGGCGGCCTCGGCGACGCGCGGCTCGCGCTCGAGGCCTTCCGCGGCCGTGTCGCGCTGCCCGGGGCCGACTTCGAGCGGGTGCGCCGCGCGATGGAGGAGCCGCAGCCGCGCGTCGCGCTCGGGCTGGCGCTGCGCGGCCTCGCGAGCGCGGCGATCGACGTCTCCGACGGCCTGCTCGGCGACCTCGGCCATGTGCTGCGGCGCTCCGGCGTCGGCGCGACCGTCGACGCCGACGCCCTGCCGCGCAGTGCCGAGCTGGCGGCGCAGCCGCTGGCGCTGCAGCGCCTGTGCACGCTGGCCGGCGGCGACGACTACGAGCTCGTGTTCACCGCACCGCCGGCGCAGCGCGAGCGCGTCGAGGCGGCCGCCCGCGAGGTCGGCGTCGGCGTCGCGCGCTTCGGCCGCATCGAGGCCGGGGCCGGCCTGCGCGTCGTGGAC
>DATMJX010000193.1:0-2934 GCA_035553715.1 Methylibium sp. | reverse complement strand
CTACGTCGACCAGGCGGTGCAGAACCTGCTGGCGCGCCTGGGGGCCGGGCCCGGCGATCGCCGCCAGATCCGCGCGCACCTGGCCGGCGGCGCGAACATGCAGCGCCGCGTGCCGGCCCCTGGCGCCGCGCGGGCGATCGGCGACCTGAACATCGAGGCGGCCCAGCGGGCCCTCGCCAGCGCGGGCATCGAGGTCGCGTCGCGCGACGTCGGCGGTTTCTGCGCGCGCCAGATCCGGGTGCATTGCGCCGCCCCGGAAGTCGCGGTGACGCAGGTCTCGGCGCCCGCCGTGCCCTAGAGCCCCGTGGCGCCCAGCGCCAGACCCCAGGCGATCAACACCAGGCCGGCGATGCGCCCGATCCAGGGACCGCCGGGCAGCAGCTTCTCGACCGCGACGAACAGCGCGATGCCGGCGATCCAGCCCAGGTTCATGACGCCGACGACGAACAGCAGCAGCATCAGCAGCCCGCAGCAGCCGGCGCAGACCCCACCATGGCGCAGCCCCATCGCGAACGCGCCGCGCGTGCCGGGGCGCCAGTGCGAAAGCACGAAGTCCAGCGGCGAGCGGCAATGGCGCAGGCAGCGCTGCTTCAGCGGCGTCCACTGGTAGGCCCCGGCCGTCACCAGCACCGCAGCCGCCAGGATCCGGCTGCTCGCCTGCATCATCGGTGACAGCAGCGCGGCCCGCTCCAGCGCGTACTGCAAGACGGTGGCCGCCAGGCTGAAGGCCGCCCAGACCGCCAGGTAGCCGGCGGCGGCGGCCGCGCAGGCCAGCGCCGGGTCACCGCCATCGGCGCGCCGGCGCGCCAGGGTCCCGTGCAGCAGGATCATCGGGGCCGCGCTCGGCAGCATCATGGCCGCCATCATCACGGCCCACATCGCGAGCACGAGCAGCGCATGGCCGAGGGACCAGGGACCGCTGCTCATCGGCATGAGCATGTCGCCCATCGCCTCCATCATGCCGGCGCCGCTGTACAGCCAGGCCCAGGCGAGCCCGATCGCGAGCAGCAGGCAGCCCGCCACCAGCCTCTGGCTGTGGCGCAGGGCCTGCTCGAGCAGCGCGCCGCGCCTCACGCCTCAGGCCAGCACGCCCTGCGGCCCCTGCGTGACATGCGCGAGCGTGCTGTGCGAACCGTAGGTCTCGAACTCGATCGCGCCGTCGCAGAGGATGTCGGCCGAAGCGATCTCGCCGACACGGTGCTCGAAGCCCTCGGGCATCACCACCTGCACGCGGTGCGGCAGCCCGGTGACCGGGTTCTTGATCGGCTCGATCTCGGCCTCGAGCACGCCGGGGACCACCAGCCGGGCATGGCGGGACGCCTCGTCGAAGCGGAACTCGATCGGCGCGAACACCGGCTCATGCGTCTTGCTGACGATCAGGCTGCAGATGTGGAACAGCGTCCCCTCGTCCGAGTACTGCCCCGACAGGATCTTGAACAGCGCCTCGCGCTGCTCCGCCGTGGCGCTCTGGTCGACGATCGGCTGCAGCTCGCCGTTGCCCTCGTGCAAGGGGCCGGGAAAGGACACGACTGCGAAGAAGCTCAGGCCGTCGAGCCGGACGCTCTCGAAATGCCCCCGGGTGATGCGCATGCCCAGGAAGCCCTTGCACCAGCCCTGGGTCGGCCGGGCGTTGAAATCGCAGGGGCAGCCATAGGCACAGCTGCAGCTCTTGATCCATTCACCTTCGAGTTGCCAGTCTGCGTGAGCCATGACTTCCTCCTCGGACGGGGTGACAGGGAGCACCGAATGTGCGCCGATTGCCGGGGTGGCGCAAGACCATGACCGCGTCGCGCCCAGCCAGGCGCAACGCGGCAGACAAGCGGCGAAACGGCGCATCAGCCGAGCCCCGTCCCGGCCCGCCCGGCGACCACGAGCAGGCGCTGCACCACGAGGCCTTGGGGCTCCGGGGACGGCCCCGCGCGCGCCACCGATCCCAGCCGTCGCAGACGCGCCGGCTGAGATCGGCATCGAGCCCCGGCCTCACGACTTTCACGATCGGCGGGATGCCCAACCCGACATGAGTGCCGAGGGCCGCTCCGGGGCCGGCGTCGATCCGCGCACCCTCGCCGAGGCATAAGGTTAGTCCTATAGACAACTAATTTAGCCATGGCTATATTCAGCGCTCGAAGATCCCCATGAGCCCAGGAGAGTGAAGCAGCATGGCTTCTTGCCCGCGCGTCGTGCCCACCCCGGCATTGCCTCGTCACGCCCTGCCCTGGGCGGACGCACCTGCCGGCAAAGCCTTGCTTCCTCTTGCCCCTCCGGGCCCGCACGGTCGGCACGCAACCCGAACGGGGCGGGCCGATGGCGCTGGCAGATCGGAGGCCCTCTCCACCGGCATCGCGCGAACACCAGCTCAAGGACGCCCATCGGACGCCGGCTGGTCGAGCGCCCCCACGGCCAGCGCAAAGGGGCATCGTTTCGCTCCCCTGACGCCGGGATCGGCAGCGGCCCCGCCGGGCTGATGGATCGCCTTCCTGCCAACAACTGACGACGCCCCTCATGCACGCATCCCGAACTCGCAAGACCCTCGGCCGGCTCGCCCGGATGGCCGCCGCCGTCCCCATGGCCCTGGCGGCATCCGCCGCCTGCGCGGAAGAAGACGATGGCATCGCGACCGACCGCCCCGACTTCGTCGAGTCGAGCCAGGTGGTCGGCAAGGGCGTGTTCCAGCTCGAGACCAGCTACGCCCATGAGCGCGACAAGAGCGGCGGGTTCAAGACGACACGGCGCTCCACGCCCACGCTGCTGCGCTATGGCGTGAGCGACACCGTCGAGATCCGCCTCGAGAGCGACGGCGCGCTGCGCCAGAAGGTGACGGGCCCCGCGGGCACCGAGAAGGACAGCGGCACCGCCGACGCCTCCATCGGCCTGAAGTGGCACCTGCTCGACGCCGACGACGCCAAGGGCTCCCCCTCGCTCGCGCTGCTGGCC
>DATMJX010000192.1:0-11699 GCA_035553715.1 Methylibium sp. | reverse complement strand
CCGCCGCTCGCACCAGCCGCCCAACGGCCGATAAGCCGACGACTCTCTCCGTGTGTCTCCTGCGACGCCCCTGCGCGTCTTGACGGCGGATCTCCCAAGATCCGCCGCTTTTCTTGGTCTGGCCGGCCCCGGCTCCGGGTCATCCTCAAGACCGCCCCCCCGCGGCCGATAAGCCTGGGCATGAAACCCGGCGCGAGGGCCCCCGCCTTCGTTCCGCGCACTGCAGAACCGGACCCCACACCATGTTCGTCATCGTCGGCTACATCGTTGCATTCGGATGCATCTTTGGTGCCTACATCATCCACGGCGGCAACATCCAGGTGATCCTGCATGCCGTGCCCACCGAGATGATGGCCATCGGCGGCGGCGCGATCGGTGCCTTCGTCGTCGCCAACCAGCCCAAGGTGCTGAAGGCCGTCGGCGGCGCGATCCCGAAGCTGCTCAAGGGCAGCAAGTACACCAAGGCGCGCTACATGGAGCTGATGGCGCTGCTCTATGACATCCTGCAGAAGGCCCGCAAGGAGGGCCTGATGGCGATCGAGAAGGACGTCGAGAGCCCGCACGACTCGCCGATCTTCAAGAAGTACGCCACCGTCGGCAGCGACCACCACGTGGTCGAGTTCATCACCGACTACCTGCGCATGATGGTCAGCGGCAACCTGAACCCGCACGAGATCGAGTCGCTGATGGACAGCGAGATCGAGACCCACCACCACGAGGCCCACGCCCCGGCCGCGGCGATCAACAAGCTCGCCGGCGCGCTGCCGGCCTTCGGCATCGTCGCGGCGGTGCTCGGCGTCGTGAACACCATGGGCTCGGTCGGCCAGCCGCCGGCGGTGCTCGGCGGGATGATCGGCTCGGCGCTGGTCGGCACCTTCCTCGGCATCCTGCTGGCCTATGCGGTCGTCGAGCCGCTCGGCGGCCTGCTCGAGCAGAAGAACGACGAGGGCACGAAGGAGCTGCAGTGCATCAAGACCACGCTGCTCGCGAGCATGCAGGGCTATGCCCCGGCGATCGCGGTGGAGTTCGGCCGCAAGACGCTGTACTCGACCGAGCGGCCGAGCTTCTCGGAGCTCGAAGGCCACGTGAAGGGCAAAAAGTGAGGTTGTCCCCCCACATCGCCGGGTACGGCGCCTGCCCCCCCGAGGGGCGCGCGGCCGGCTTGGGGCGGCCCGGCGCCGGCCGGACCTCGCTGATGGAGGCCCAGCATGGCCGGTGACGCGAAGAAGCTGCAGCCGATCATCGTCAAGAAGATCAAGAAGGGCGGCCATGCGGCGCACGGCGGCGCGTGGAAGATCGCCTACGCCGACTTCGTCACGGCCATGATGGCCTTCTTCCTGCTGATGTGGCTGCTCGGCTCGACCACCGAGGGCGACCGCAAGGGCATCCAGGACTACTTCAACAACCCGGTCAAGATCTCGATGCTCGGCGGCTCCGGCTCGGGCGACAGCTCGCACGTCGTCAAGGGTGGTGGCAAGGACCTGACGCGCACCGAGGGCCAGGTCAAGAACGGCGACATCGACGCGCAGCGCAAGAACTACCAGCTGCAGGACCTGAAGGCCCAGCAGCGCAGCGCCGAGCGTGAGCGCCTGAAGGCGCTGCGCACGCGCGTCGAGGAGACGCTGGCGGCCAGCCCGCGGCTGGCGGAGTTCAAGAACCAGATCCGCGTGGACATGACCGCCGACGGGCTGCGCATCCAGATCGTCGACGATCAGAACCGACCGATGTTCGCCAGCGGATCGTCGATCGTGCAACCCTATATGCGTGACCTGCTGCAGGCCATCGGCAGCGTGCTCGCCGAGGTGCCCAACAAGCTCACGCTCGAGGGACACACCGACGCGACCGCCTTCGGTGCCGGCGCGGCCGGCTACAGCAACTGGGAGCTGTCGGCCGACCGCGCGAACGCCTCGCGCCGCGAGCTGGTGGCCGGCGGTCTGGCCGACACCCAGGTGCTGCGCGTGCAGGGCCTGGCCGCCAGCATGCCCTTCGACCGCAGCGACCCGCTGAACCCGGTGAACCGGCGCATCAGCCTGATCGTGATGAACCGCGAGGCCGAGGAGCGCTTCCACCAGGCAGCCGAGGCGGCCGGCGCCGCCGCGCCCGAGGAGGTGGTGGGCGGCAGCATCGTGCCGCCGCTGCCCTCAAGTCCCGCGCTCGACGCCCGATAAACCCGCCAGGCGGCGCCCTGCGGCGTCGCAGCGCGAACTGCCCGTTTCCCGAGGATCCGACCATGAGCCAGCCTGACCTGAAGTTCCTGATCGTTGACGACTTCTCCACCATGCGCCGCATCGTGCGCGGCCTGCTGAAGGAGATCGGCTACAACAACGCCGAGGAGGCGGAGGACGGCGTGGCCGCATTGCAGTTGCTGAAGAACGCGAAGTTCGACTTCGTCGTCAGCGACATCAACATGCCCAACATGAACGGCTTCGACCTGCTCAAGGCGATCAAGGCCGACGACGCGCTCAAGCACCTGCCGGTGCTGATGGTCACCGCCGAGGCGCGCAAGGAGGACATCGTTCTGGCGGCCCAGTCCGGCGCGGCCGGCTACATCGTCAAGCCCTTCACCAAGGCCACCTTGGAAGAGAAGGTCGTCAAGATCATGCAGAAGCTCGCCACCGCGGCCTGAGCAGCCCGAAAGGACATCGCGATGAAGATGGACGACACGGCGGTGCTGGTCGAGGCCGCGTCACCGACGCCGGGCAGCAATGCCTCCGCCGAGGTGTTCCAGCAGCTCGGCCACATCACGCGGCAGCTGCACGACACGCTGTCGCAGCTTGGCGTGATGCCCAAGCTGCAAGTCGCGGCCGAGGGCCTGCCGGATGCGCGCAGCCGGCTGAACTACATCGCCGAGAAGACCGGCGCGGCAGCCAACAAGGTGCTGAACTCGGTCGACCAGGCCAAGAGCGAGCATGCCCACATCGCCGCGGAGACGCGCCGCATCGCACAGGCCATCGTCAGGGACCCGGTCAAGGCGGTCGCCTCGGGCGCGATCATCAACTTCGTCGGCGACGTCGAGGCCTCGACCGCGCGCATCGACCAGCACCTGACCGACATCATGATGGCGCAGGACTTCCACGACCTGACCGGCCAGGTGGTCGCGAAGGTGGTGTCGCTGGCCAGCGACCTCGAGGACTCGCTGGTCAAGCTGCTGGTCCAGGCTGCGCCGCCGGAGACCGTGCAGAAGGTCGAGTCCATCCTCAATGGCCCGGTCATCAACCCCGTCGGCCGCGCCGACGTGGTGCAGAACCAGAGCGAGGTCGACGACCTGCTCGCCAGCCTCGGTTTCTGAGCCGGCGCTCAGCGCCGGCTGGTGCGCCAGGCCCAGGAGGTGCGCAGCGGGGCCGCCGGGCGCGCCGCCGGCCGATAGGCCGAGCGCACCAGCGGCGGTGGGGTCGGGCGGCGCGGGGTCAGCGTCGACACCCGCCAGGGTGAGGGTGGCAGGTCCGGCTGGTCGATCCACCGCCGCCGCAACTTGCGGTAGCGCCGCCAGTCGACCGCGCTCAGGCCGGCCCAGAACAACCCGAACGAGCCCGCGGCGCCGAGCACCAGCCAGGCCTCGAAGGGCAGCGGCCAGCCCCACACCAGCGGCACGGCCGCGGCCAGCAGCGCGAGCAGCAGGAACACGAAGGCGTCGAAGGCCATCGACGCGCCGGCGGGCGTGAACCACAGCCGCAGCTCACGCCGGCAGCGCCGCAGCGTGCGCGCCGCGACAGCACCGTGGCAGCCCGTCGACCGGTCGGCGCACGAGGACGTCTGCGGCAAGTTCGGGGTCTTCATCGGCTACTCCTCTGCGGCCGCTGACGGCCGGCCGCAGTGCCAAGCTACCGTTGCGCGGACGCTCGTGCATCCCATGAATGGATGGACACAACGCGCCCGTGGGCAATCCTCCACAACGCTGCAGCGCACCGGCCCACCCGATCCAGGGGCCATGGACCAGCCGGCCTGCAGCCCGTGCAGTTCTTCACACTTCATCGGCAAACGACGCGCTCACAATCGCGGCACGGAGACTTGTGCTGCCGCCGCGACGGCGCAGCGCTGGAGAAGCTGCGATGGGCCATGACCCCAATTTGGACAAAGGGCTGGACTTCGAGTTCACCGACTTCGGCGAGGCGCGCCAGGCGCTCGACGAGCTGCCGGCCGGGATCCTCGAACGCCAGCAGATGGAGCCCGGCTACTGGCTGCGCCGCCGGCGCGAGCCCTCCCCGGCCGACCGCGCGCTGACGGGCCCGGCGATGGACTGGCTGGTCAAGCTGCCGCCGGGGATCCAGCCGCGCCGCACGAGCATCGCCTACCCGCGCATCGTCAACCACCTCGCCTCGGTCGCGAGCGACGCCGGCGAGGCGGCCCGCATGCTCGAGGAACTGTTCCAGGACCGCCGCGGCGGGCGCCGCGGACTGCCCGAGCCGGTACGCGACGAGATGAAGCGCCTGCTCGAGCACTTCCAGGCCGAGCTCCAGCGCGGCCGCGTCACCCCGACGACTGCGGACATCGAGCACGCGCGCCGCCTGCTGGAGATGGCCGGCTACCGTGTGATCCCGCCGGTGCGCTGAGGCTCCGGGGCCCTCGTTCCCCGAGCGCCCCGCGGACGGCACAGGACCGTCCCTACAATGCCGGCCTCCCCGTCCGCAACAGCCCCTGGATACACACCATGCTTCGCTGTGCCCTGCTCGTCTGTGCCCTGAGCCTGCCGCTGGCCGCTGCCGCCCAGCAGGTGCAGCGCAACTTCCCCGCCACCGCACTGCGCGGTGAACTCACCGTCGTCAACCCGCCGGAGGTCGTGCTCAACGGCCAGCCGGCCCGGCTCGCGCCCGGCGCGCGCATCAAGGGCGGCAACAACCTGCTGGTGATGTCCGGCGCGATCGTCGGCCAGAAGCTGCCCGTCCACTACACGATCGACACCTACGGCCTGGTCAAGGACGTCTGGCTGCTGCGCGAGGACGAGGTCGCGCGCAAGCCCTGGCCGAAGACGGCCGCCGAGGCCGCGGCCTGGTCCTTCGACCCGGTCGCCCAGACCTGGACGAAGCCATGAGCGCGACCGGCGAGGGGCCCCGCGCAGCGGGGATCGACGCGCGCGAGGGCTTCGCACCTGACGCATCGCCCGACCGGCTGCCCGTGCCGCCGGCGCAGGGGGCGGTGCCGAGCGCCGCGCCGACCGGCAAGAAGGTCTACGTCAAGACCTTCGGCTGCCAGATGAACGAGTACGACTCGGACAAGATGGTCGACGTGCTGCGCGCGGCCGAAGGCTACGAGCCGACGCCCGATCCCGAGCAGGCCGACCTGATCCTCTTCAACACCTGCTCGGTGCGCGAGAAGGCGCAGGAGAAGGTGTTCTCCGACCTCGGCCGCTACAAGCACCTGAAGGCCAAGGGCGTGAAGATCGGTGTCGGCGGCTGCGTCGCCAGCCAGGAGGGCGCGGCGATCGTCGAGCGCGCGCCCTATGTGGACGTGGTCTTCGGTCCGCAGACCCTGCACCGGCTGCCGCAGATGCTGGCGCAGCGCGACGTGAGCAAGCGCCCGCAGGTCGACATCAGCTTCCCCGAGATCGAGAAGTTCGACCACCTGCCGCCGGCGCGCGTCGAGGGGCCGACCGCCTTCGTGTCGATCATGGAAGGCTGCTCGAAGTACTGCACCTACTGCGTCGTGCCCTACACGCGCGGCGAGGAGGTCTCGCGGCCCTTCGACGACGTGCTGACCGAGGTCGCCGGTCTGGCCGACCAGGGCGTGCGCGAGGTCACGCTGCTGGGGCAGAACGTCAACGGCTACCGCGGCCGCATGGGCGACACCGATGAGATCGCCGACTTCGCGCTGCTGCTCGAGTACGTGGCCGCGATCCCGGGGATCGAGCGGATCCGCTACACGACCAGCCATCCGCTGGAATTCAGCGCGCGGCTGATCGAGGCCTATGCGCGCGTGCCGCAGCTCGTGAACCACCTGCACCTGCCGGTGCAGCATGGCAGCGACCGCATCCTCGGCGCGATGAAGCGCGGCTACACCGCGCTCGAATACAAGTCCAAGGTGCGCGCGCTGCGCGCGATCCGCCCGGACATCAGCCTGTCGACCGACTTCATCGTCGGCTTCCCGGGCGAAACGGCCGAGGACCATGCGAAGTCGATGAAGCTGATCGCCGACATCGGCTTCGACCACAGCTTCAGCTTCGTCTACAGCCCGCGCCCCGGCACGCCGGCGGCGGCGCTGCACGACGAGACGCCGCAGGCCGAGAAGCTCGCGCGGCTGCAGGAGCTGCAGGCGGCGATCGAGGCCAACGGCCGCGCGATCAGCGAGCGACGCGTGGGCACCGTGCAGCGCATCCTGGTCGAAGGGCCGTCGCGGCGCGATGCGTCGGAACTGATGGGCCGCACCGAGTGCAACCGCATCGTCAACTTCGCCGGGCCGGCGCGGCTGATCGGGCAGCTGATCGACGTGACGATCACCGAGGCCTACCCGCACTCGCTGCGCGGCGCGGTGCTGACGGCCGAGACCGTCGCGGCCTGAGGTCTCAGTCGGGCAGCATCACCGCGAGCGTCGCCGGCTCGGCCTGCGGGTCCCAGGCGAAGTCGGCCAGCAGCGGCGCCGGCAGCTGCGCGCGCAGGTAGTCGAGGTTGGCGTCCTGCTCGGGCATCAAAGGGTCGAGCCGGCTCGCGATCCAGCCGGCCAGCGGCAGGCCGCGCGCGGCAATCGCATCGCGCGTCAGCAGCGTGTGGTTCAGGCAACCGAGCCGCAGGCCGACGACCAGGATCACCGGCAGGCCGAGCGCCGCGGCGAGGTCGGCACCGGTCAGGTGCGGCGACAGCGGCACCAGGAAACCGCCCGCGCCCTCGACGACGACCGCATCGGCGCGCTCGGCCAGCGCACGGTAGGCCGCAACGAGGGTCTCGATCGCAATCGTCCGCCCGGCGCGTGCCGCGGCGATGTGCGGGCTCATCGGGGCGGCCAGCAGCACCGGGTTGTCGAGTTCCGGCGGCACCTCGAGGTTGCTCGCGGCGCGCAGCGCCAGCGCGTCCTCGTTCTGCAGCCGGCCCCGCGCATCGGGCTCAGCGCCGGCCGCCACCGGCTTCATGCCGACGCAGCGCGGGTAGCGTGCGCGCAGCGCATGCAGCAGCGCGCAACTGGCGCGCGACTTGCCGACGCCGGTGTCGGTGCCGGTGACGAACCAGCCGCGGGCACTCACCACAACCTCCACATGTCGAGAATGTCAGTCCACACGGGCAACATGCTTTCGGTTGGCCTTGCTGCGTTCCAGCTTGCCATCACGCATCAGCAGGCCGAGAAGGCTGTAGGACAAGTAGTCCTTCGAGCCACCACCGTAATCACTTCGGAGGCCCAACAGACTTGCCGTCTCGGCATTGGAGACGCCACTTGGATTCGCCTTTGCAAACTCGAGCACGGCATCCTTGAGCAGCGTCAGTCCAAGCTGGGCTTTCTCCTTGACACCATGCGGCACCACAACCGCCTTCCGAGATTTGCTTGAAAGACCGGATGGAAGCACGGAGTTCGTGAGAAGCCCCCCCGTGTCGACAGTTCCGAATGCAGCAATCAGCTCGGCTTCGAGCTTGATCGCCTGGCTTTCACTCAGCGAATCAATCAGCCGCGCAACCAAAACCTTGGCGCCCTCGGAAACGATCTCTTGGATCCGAAGGCCTTTGCGCGTCGTGTCGGGCTTCACGAGGTGATCGTGCGCTCTCGTTCCCGTTCCTTTGCCAATGTAGAACGGCAATGCCGGCGAGGTCCGTGGGTCTTTCAGCGCATAGACGTAGTACGAAGTGTCTGCAGTCACCGCGAGCTCCTACGGGCTACCCAAAGCAACTTCGAGCGCCTTGATTGCCCCCGTTGCGAGGTGGCGCATCGCCGCCTCATCCAGCACATAGGGCGGCATGAAGTACAGCGTCTCGCCGATCGGCCGCAGCAGCAGGCCCTGCTCGCGCGCGGCCAGGTGGTAGGCGCTGGAAAAGCCCGGGGGGGCGTCGGCGATGTCGTAGGCCCAGACCATGCCGATCTGGCGGCAGGCCTTCACGCGCGGGTGCTCGCGCAGCGGCTCGCACAGCGCGTCGAGCTTCGCGGCGGTCACGCGGTTGCGTTCGAGCACCGGTTGACCGTCCAAGCCCTGCTCGAACAGGTCGAGCACCGCCAGCGCCGCGCTGCAGGCCAGCGGGTTGCCGGTGTAGGAATGCGAGTGCAAGAAGCCGCGCGCGGCGCTGTCGTCCCAGAAGGCGGCGTAGACGGCCTCGGTCGTCAGCACCGCCGACAGCGGCAGCGTGCCGCCGGTCAGGCCCTTGCTGAGGCAGATGAAATCCGGCCGGATGCCCGCCTGCTGGTGCGCGAACAAGCTGCCGGTGCGGCCGAAGCCGACCGCGATCTCGTCGCAGATCAGGTGCACCTCGTAGCGGTCGCACAGCGCGCGCGCGCGCCGCAGGTAGTGGGCGTCGTGCAGGCCGAAGCCGGCGGCGCATTGCAGCAGCGGCTCGAGGATCAGCGCCGCGGTGCGCTCGTGGTGGGCCTGCAGGTAGCGCTCGAGCGCCGCGGCGGCGCGCTCGGCACAGGCGACGGCGTCCTCGTCCGGCTCGGCGTAGCGGGTGTCCGGCGTCGGCAGCGCGGCGCTCAGGCGCACCAGCGGCGCATAGGCCTCGCGGAAGATCGCGATGTCGGTGACCGACAGCGCGCCGACCGTCTCGCCGTGGTAGCCGCCAACCAGGCCGACGAACTCGCACTTGCCGGCGCGGCCGGCGTTGCGCCAGGCGTGCGCGCTCATCTTCAGCGCGATCTCGGTCGCCGAGGCGCCGTCGCTGGCGTAGAAGGCGTGGCCCAGTCCAGTCAGCGCACCGAGGCGCTCGGACAGGCGCACGACCGGCTCGTGGGTCAGGCCGGCGAGCATCACGTGGTCGAGCGTGTCGAGCTGCGCGGCGATCGCGGTCTTCAGCGCCGGGTGGCCGTGGCCGAACAGGTTGACCCACCACGAGCTGATCGCGTCCAGGTAGCGCCGGCCGTCGGGGGCGTGGAGCCAGGGCCCTTCGGCACGCGCGATCGCGAGCAGCGGCTCGCGCTCGTGGCGCTTCATCTGCGTGCAGGGGTGCCAGACGGCGCGCAGGCTGCGCGCGGCGAGGTCTTCTTCGCTCACGGCATGTAGACGCAGCGGTCGCCGCTGCTCTTGCGCTCGACCAGCACCTCGGCCACCTGCGGCACCGCGGCAACCATGTGCTGGTGGATGAACTTGCACAGGTTCTCGAGCGTCGGCGTGCCCAGGCCCGCCACCTCGTCGAGGAAATGGTGGTCGAGCTTCTCGCGCACCGCGGCGATCGCCGAGCGCAGCACTGCGAGGTCGACGACCATGCCGGAGTCGGGGTCGGCCGCGCCGCGCACCGTGACGCGCGCGGTGTAGGTGTGGCCGTGCACGCGGCGGCTGCCGTCGGCCTCGTTGCGCTCGACCTGGCGCTTGAGCGTGTGCGCCGACTCGAAGTAGAAGGACTGGCTGAGTTCGAACATGGTCAACGGATGCCGAGCACCTTGTGGGTCTGCAGGCTGAGCTGCCAGCGCGGATGCTCGAGGCACCAGCGCACGGCCCACTCGGTATTGGCGGCCAGGTCCGGGCCGTCCATCGGCTGCACGCGCTTCTGGGCGAAGTCCAGGCCTTCGAGCGCCGCGAGGTCGAGGCCGGGCTGCGGCACCACGACCTTCAGCTCCTGCCCCTGCGTCTGCACCAGCGGCGCGCCGGCCTTGGGGCTGACGCACAGCCAGTCGATGCCGGCCGGCGCCGCGACCGTGCCATTGCTCTCGACCGCCACCTCGAAGCCCTGCGCGTGCAGGGCTTCGAGCAGCGCCGCATCGACCTGCAGCAGCGGCTCGCCGCCGGTCAGCACGACGAAGCGCGCGCCGCCGCCACCGGCCGGCCAGTGCGCGGCCACCGCCGAGGCCAGCGCCTCGGCGATCGTGAACTTGCCGCCGCCGCTGCCGTCGGTGCCGACGAAGGCGGTATCGCAGAAGCGGCAGATGGCGCTGGCGCGATCCTCCTCGCGGCCGCTCCACAGGTTGCAGCCGGCGAAGCGGCAGAACACCGCCGGCCGGCCGGCGTGGCTGCCCTCGCCCTGCAGGGTGTAGAAGATTTCCTTGACGCTGTAGCTCATGACCGCCCCCCGTGGAGAACGCGGCTTGGCGCTCGGCGCGCACTCATCGCCGCCCCCACCCGGCCCACGCGAGCGAGGCGGCGCAGGCCAGCACCATCGCCCCATAGGTGGCCATCGCACCGTCGCGGCCGGTGACGACCAGGCCGCCGAGCAACGCCCCCAAAGTCCCGCCGCTGGCCCAGCCGGCCAGGCGCAGCCAGGGCACCGGCCTGAGCGCCCGGAACCAGGCGAGCTTGGCCAAGGCCGCGGCGATGCCGCCCAGCAGCAACGCGGGCAGCACGAAGTTGGCGAGATGGAGCAGGGCGTCGAGCGCGGACATCGGTGGGAGCCCCCGGTGGGCGGCCCATCGTGCCGCAGGGGCCGGGAGCCGGGGAAAGGGCCTGAATTTTATAATGTGCACATGTCGGTGTTCACGCTGGGCCTGAACCACACGACCGCGCCCCTGGACCTGCGCGGTCGTTTCGCGTTCAGCCTCGAACAGCTCGCCCCCACGCTGCAGACCTTCCGTCAGGGCTTCGCCGGCATCGCCAAGGCGGCGGCGCCGGAGGCCGCGATCCTGTCGACCTGCAACCGCACCGAGCTCTACTGCGCCGCCGAGCCGCAGCTGCTGCGCCCGGCGCTGGAGTGGCTGGCCCAGGCGGGCGGCGTCAGCCCCGCGACACTGACCCACCACGCCTATGTGCTCGAAGGCGGCGAGGCGGCGCGCCATGCCTTTCGCGTCGCCAGCGGGCTCGACTCCATGGTGCTCGGCGAGGCCCAGATCCTCGGCCAAATGAAGCAGGCGGTGCGCGAGGCCGACACCGCCGGCACGCTGGGCCGCACGCTGCACCAGCTGTTCCAGCGCAGCTTCTCGGTCGCCAAGGAGGTGCGCAGCTCGACCGAGATCGGCGCGCACTCGATCAGCATGGCCGCCGCCGCCGTGCGGCTGGCCGGCCAGCTGTTCGAGGATCTGCGCGCGATCCGCGTGCTCTTCGTCGGCGCCGGCGAGATGATCGAGCTGGCCGCGACCCATTTCGCCGCCAAGCAGCCGGCGAAGATGGCGGTCGCCAACCGCACGCTCGAGCGCGGCGAGGCGCTGGGCCGGCGCTTCGGCGCCGAGGCGATGCGCCTGGCGGACCTGCCGGGGCGGCTGCACGAGTTCGATGCCGTGGTGTCCTGCACCGCCAGCACACTGCCGCTGATCGGCCTGGGCGCGGTCGAGCGCGCGCTGAAGGCGCGCCGCCACCGTCCGATGTTCATGATCGACCTCGCGGTGCCGCGCGACATCGAGCCCGAGGTCGCGCGTCTCGACGACGTCTTCCTCTACACCGTCGACGATCTGGGCAAGCTCGTGCAGACCGGCGTCGAGAGCCGCCGGGCCGCGGTCGCGCAGGCCGAGGCGATCATCGAGACCCGCGTCGACGCGTTCATGCACTGGCTGTCGGCGCGGCAGGCGGTACCGGCGATCCGCGCGCTGCACGCGCGCGGCGAGGCGATCAAGCGCGCCGAGCTCGAGCGCGCGCGCCGCCTGCTCGCGCGCGGCGAGGATCCGCAGGCCGTCCTCGAGGCGCTGGCGAGCGGGCTCGTCGGCAAGTTCCTGCACGG
>DATMJX010000191.1:0-3867 GCA_035553715.1 Methylibium sp. | reverse complement strand
ATCGATGGCCTGCCGGGTGTTGTGCTCTCTTTGCGGCCCGTCCATCGGTTGGAGGAAGAAGTGCTGGAAATCGAGCTTGGCGAACTGCTCGGGCATGGCAGCCGGCTGCGGGAAGACGAGCTTCAGCTCGGTGCCCCGGGTCAGGACGAGCTCGGCAACGGCCTTCGGACTGACGCAGATCCAGTCCAACCCAGGCGGCGCCGGCTGGGTGCCGTTGGTCTCGACCGCGACCTCGAACCCGGCCGCGTGGAGCGCTTCGATCGCTGCACCATCCAGTTGCAACAGCGGCTCGCCGCCGGTGCACACCACCAACGGACGACCACCGGCCCCTGTTGGCCACTTGGATGCGACCGCCGCCGCGAGCGCCTGCGCGCTTGCGAACTTGCCACCGCCCGGACCGTCCGTGCCGACGAAGTCCGTATCGCAGAACCGGCAGACCGCGGTGCTGCGATCGCTTTCGCGCCCGGTCCACAGGTTGCAGCCGGCAAAGCGGCAGAACACCGCGGCGCGCCCGGTTTGCCCGCCCTCGCCTTGCAGCGTGTAGTAGATCTCCTTGACCGTGTACGTCATCGTCAGACCGGCAGCGCCGGACCCAACTTGTCGGCGCAGACGATGGCGCCGCAGCCGCGGGTTTCGTACAGATCCACGCGGTCGAGTTGCGGCAGCCGCCCCCGGGCCTGCTCGAAGATCCAGGCCGCAATCGTTGCGGTGTCGCAGTCGGCCAAGTCGTCGATCTCGTAGAGCGGCTGATGGTCCAGCGCATCGAAGATCGGGCCGAAGATCTGCTTCACGTCACCGAAGTCGACCGTCCATCCCATCACCTCGTCCAGCGGTGCCGACAAGTGCAGGCGCAGCGTGTAGGTGTGTCCGTGCAGGCGCCGCAGCGGGTGTTCTTCCGGCGCACCCTTGAGCCGGACGGCGCTGTCGAGCGTGAACTCCTTCCAGATGCGGTAGCGCTTGCCGTCGAAGCTGGCGCCGCAGGACGCCGTCTCGTAGACGGTGACCCACGACAGTTCCGGCAGCTGTGGCTCGAGCCGCTGCCAGATCCAGCTGGAAAGGATCTCGCTCGTGGGGTTGCTCAACCCGGGCAAGTCGTTCAGACACGCGTAATTCAGCTCCCCGTGCAACGGTGCCCAGAGCTCGTCGAGACGGGCGTGGTCGATGCTCCGGTGGTGCCCACCCGCGCTCCGGTTCACATGCACGACGGCTTCGAAGCCGTGGCCGTGGATGCGGCCGCACTTGTGGCCCATCGGTACATTCGGCAGCCGATGGGCCGACTGGAAGACGTAGCGACGCCAAACATGCGCATTGCCTGCCTCGTCGAGGCTGACGCCTTCGCGGGGCGTGCTCTGGATGTCGACCTGCTCGACCTCGGGCATGTCGAGACGGGCGCGGACCCAGCGCGCCAGACTCTCGTTGGTGGGTTCCGGCACATGCTCGTTGAGCAGCCCGTAGTCGAGTTGCGCGACGCACGACTGCAGCGTGTCGCGCAACCGGTCGACCTCGCCCCCGGCGAATCGCGCCCACCCCGCCGGCAGGTCACATCGCACGCTGGCGAGGAAACCGTGCCCGTGGAGGCGGCGCGAGCGGTGCCCGGCATCGAGCCCGTCGAGGCGCCTCGCGGCCTCGAACGTCGCGGACGCCGCGAAAAGTGTCTTGCGGCTCATCGTCAGCCCATCCCGAAGCGCACCCGCAGCGGATCGGGGATGCCGACTTCGGCGAACCCCTTGGCGCGCAGCAGGCAGGCATCACAGGCGCCACAGGGGCGGCCATCCGGGCCCGGGTCGTAGCAGCTGCTGGTGTAGGCATGATCGACGCCCAGCCGCAAACCTGCCTCGATGATCTGGCCTTTCGTCAGCTCGATGAGCGGCGTGCGAATCCTCAGCTTCTGCGCACCCTCGACGCCGGCCTTCGTCGCCAGGTTGGCCATCGTCTCGAACGCGGCGATGTACTCCGGGCGGCAATCGGGGTAGCCGGAGTAGTCGAGCACGTTCACGCCGATGAAGATGTCGGATGCCCCGAGCGTCTCGGCCCACGCGAGCGCGAAGCTCAGGAACACCGTATTCCGGGCCGGCACGTAAGTGACAGGGATGCCCTGGGACATGTCGGTCGCCGATCGGCCCTTGGGAACCTCGATGTCCGCCGTGAGGGCGGAACCGCCGAACTCGCGAAGGTCGATATGGGCCACGACATGCCTGACAGCGCCGAGGGATTTGGCCGCGAACTCCGCCGCGACCAGTTCTTGAACGTGCCGCTGGCCGTAGCGAAAGCTCAAGGCGTAGGTTTCGAAGCCTTCCCGACGAGCCATTGCCAGCACGGTCGTGGAGTCCAGGCCGCCGCTCAACAATACGACAGCCGGGCGCGCTCGCTCAATTGACTGGGTCATCGTCTCTTTGGTCCGCTTCTCTGGTTCGATTGAACTGGATGAACGCGCACTTATAACCCGGCCTGTGCAGGGAGAACGCATCCGCTCCCATGACAGCGTCCGATCGCATCTTGCACCAGCACTTCAGCCGAAGTGCGCGGATGCAATCGCTTCGCACCTACTTGTACTTCCCGTCAGCGCTCAAACGTCCGCTCAAGCGGTAGCCCGGCAAGCTGCAGGCTCCATCCATCACCAGGAGTCAGCACGATGCCCAAGTTCGTCATCGAGCGGGCCATTTCGAACATCGGCGCCGCCAGCGCGGCCGATCTGCAGGCGATCTCGCAGAAGTCCTGCGGTGTGCTCTCCGAGCGCTACCTCGATGCGATCACGCCTTGGCGCAACTGCACCGGCTACCGCCTGCCGGCCGAGTACCTGATCGTCGCGGCCCAGCGCCCACCGGATTGAAATCGCGCCGTGCCGGCTCTGCGCACTCGGCTATCATGACTGCGTTGGTGCTCGCTTTTGCCTTCCGGCCGAAGCAGTTCAACGGGAATCAGGAAGGGCGGCGCGGCAGTCTATCCGGCTCGCAGCGGCGCCCCAACCTGAGCTGCCCCCGCAACGGTAAGCGGACGTGGGTCTCGTGCCCGCCGCTCGTGTCTACAACCCACTGGGTGGGCCCGCACAGCGGGTCGCCTGGGAAGGGAACACGGGTCGTCTCCGCCAGCCCGGATACCGGCCAACGAGGCGGTGTGTCGTGCAGACGGCGCACCTTGAGGTGCATGCCTGCGGGGAAGCGGGCGAGCACGGCTGGTTCGGTGGGTTTCCCTCATGGCTCGTCTTCCTCTCGTCTGGCCTCCTGCCGGCGGCATGCGGCTTCGCCCTGGGCGTTGAGGTTGGCCCATGCACGAGCTGATCCTCGGAGGGGGCAGGAGCGGCAAGTCGCGTTGCGCGGAGTCGCGCGCGAAAGACTGGCTGCAGGCTTACGGGCGGCAAGCGCTGTTGATCGCCACGGCCCTGCCCGGCGACGACGAGATGCGCGAACGCATCGCGCGTCATCGTGCGCAGCGTGCTCTGCACGTCCCGGCGCTGCAGAAGGTGGAAGTGCCGCACGACCTGCCGGCAACGTTGCGCGAGTGCTGCGCACCTCACCGGCTCGTGATCGTCGACTGCCTGACCGTGTGGGCGACGCAGCAGTTGATGCCGATGGAAGGGCCGTCGCCGGATGAGGCGGCGTGGCTTCGCCAGGAGGCGGATCTGTGCGAGGCCCTGATCCACGCCGCAGGGCCCGTGATCCTGGTGTCCAACGAGATCGGCCTGGGCGTGGCGCCGCTAGGCCGCGAGGTCAGGCGTTTTCTCGATGCGCTCGGTGCGCTGCACCAGCGCGTGGCCGCCGTCTGCGCGCGCGTCACGCTGATGGTGGCCGGCATCGAGATGACGGTGAAGTCATGAACACGGTCTCCCAAGCCCCGCACCGCCGCCGGCTGCCGGCACCTGCCAGCCCC
>DATMJX010000190.1:0-6029 GCA_035553715.1 Methylibium sp. | reverse complement strand
ACATTAGGCGTCGTGAACACGTCCACCAAGCGCCTAGCCTTTAAGTACCGCAGCGGTGACGCCGGCACACTCGCGCGCGATCTAACCTCACTTCGGGACGCGACGTTCTACGCAGCGAATCGCCACACGCTGAACGATCCGTTCGAGGGACGTTTTGACCGCACGCCACTCGATTCGCAGTTTGACGCGATGCGGGGCCTAGTGTCAGCCATCACGCCGACCGCTTCAGCGTCGCTCGACGCAGTCTCAGCCGCAGCGAACGAGGTTCTTGAATTCGTCGACAAAAGCGGCGTCTTCTCTCTGAGCTACAACCCACTGCAAGAGTTGATCTGGGCGCACTACGGCGGTTCGCATCGCGGATTCTGCATCGGCTATGACTTGGAGAGACTCGTTGAGTTTGAACCCAACGTCCACCACTTCCTTGACGTTCAGTACAGCAATGCTGCTCCCGCACTACGGCCATCGGACCTGATCGCCTCCGAGTCTCATGTTGATGTTCTGAAGAAGATGCTCGGGGTCAAGTCAAAGCCGTGGGCGTACGAAGAGGAAGTACGTGTCATTACTGTCCCGCCCGGCCTACACGAACACGACTACAGGGCGGTGAAGGTGATCTACTTCGGCCTCCGCTGTCCCGAGAGCACTCAGTCCGCGGTTATGGAGGCTCTGGCGGGACGAGGCGTCGCCTACGTGCAGGTCATAAGTCCGCCTTCGTCTTATGCGCTGCAGACAAAGAAGGTTGCCGACAAATACGAATCGGCGCCCAGGTACAAACAGAACGTCGCCCCTATCAGCGAAGGCGCGATCTGTCCGGACTACCTGAAACCAGAGCAAAAGCAGCACGCCGACTACCTATACAAGGCGGTTGAGATCGTGCGCCGAGAACCGTACTGTCAAGAGGTCATTGGCGTCGACTTCAGCGGCTCGGAGAGCAAGCCCGGGAAGCCGATCATCTATGCGCACTACCTCCGCGCGCCAAACAAGTACGTCAAGAGGCTGTTCACCATGCCGGACATAGACAGACAGTACAAGTCGCTCGACCTTCCGCCGAACGACGTATAACCCTTCGCTCAACCCCCGACGCGCTACGGCAGGCGCTGTAAGCCCGGCAGGCGCCAAAGGTACTATCGTCGCCTACCGGGCTTACAGCACCTGCCTCCGCGCGCGGGGTTAGCTCGAACGTTAGACGCCAACCCACGATGGCTACCTACCTCCGCACTTTGCTCAACCTCCTCGGCGCTGTTCTCATCTGCGTCACGAGCATCGCGCCGGTTGGCGTTCGAGCCCAGAGCACGGGACAGCCGACTGTCAGCGCCAGTCCCATAGAACCGTCCCTGTCCGCACAGCTTCCGGCTGCGCCAGCCGGCTTCATGTGGCGTCGCTACCAAGACGTGGTCTTCCTGGTGCCCGCCGAGTGGCGGGAGAACGAGCTTCGCTCAACAGACATGAGCGTGTATGCGGCAAGCCCTGAGTCGTTCACCCAAACACAGCTTTTCGAGACGGGCTTCACTATCCAAATAATTGTCGAGCCCAAGAGGAAACGCGGGATAGAAGCCAAGAAGGCAGCGCTTGTGTACTTGAGACAATTTCTGAACGCTCACAAGCGAGAAGACGTGATGATCCTCGACCAAAAGACCGACGGCGACGCCGAAATGACATTCTTTCGGTTTCGTGACCAACCGCCTGGGCAAACACCGATCATTGTTCACAAGTACTTGATCGCGAACAACGCAACAGACGTCGTTCACGTCTTTACCTTTGAGAGTCCCGCAGCGTCCTGGGACAACGCGTGGTCTACCTACGGAACGCCCATTCTGAGCAAGATTGCCCTGCTTCCAAATGTTCGGCCGAACTAGGCGTCTAACAAGTTGTTCCAGCCGACCGCCTTCGGCGTCGGCTGAACGCCAACGTTCGGCGTCACCAGGAGGAAAACCATGACCCCTGAAACCGCGACCACTGTCGCGCAGACCCTGGCCGCACTCGACAAGCTCGCCATCGCGGATCTGGCGACTACCCTCGCGGGAATCTCGCTCGCCGTAATGACCATGGCCTACGGAGCCTTCCAGGCATCGGATGCCGCGCGCCTTCAAACGATCTCATCCATCCGGGCAACACCGGGTCTCTCTCATTCCCAGGTCGAGCAGCTCACGGCCCAGTTGCCGGATGCAAAGCCCGCACAGCGGGTCGTGATGAGGAACCTCTACTACTCGGTCCTGCTACTTCTCATCTCCGTTGCGGCCTCGCTGGGAATCGACCCATTCATTGAGTTCGAGCAGAAGGCCTCAGGCGAGCCAGCCAAGGCCCTGGTGTTCAATGACGCGGCCGCGGCCCTGCCATTCCTGTCGATCGACATCCTCACCCAGTTGGGTCCGTTTGCGTTTGGCTGCATCATGTTGTTCAAGGCGGCGGTCAAGCTTCGCGGCGTGTTTGTCCAGTAGCCCCCAAGACACTCGTGACGCCCGACCCGGCGGACCGACTTCGAATCGACGTATGCGGCGCCCAGGCCGTGCGGGCGGTGAGAATCGCGGCGCCGCGGCCGCCGGGCAATGGCCGGTCCGCCCGATCCCACCGAAAGCCTCTGCCCATGCTCGAACAAGTGCTCGACTTCTGGTTCACCGAGATCGAAGCGGCGCAGTGGTGGAAGGTCGATCCGGCCTTCGATGCCGCGCTGGGCGCGCGCTTCGGCGAGTTGCACCGCGCGGCCCATCTGGGCGAGTTGTGGGGCTGGCGGCGTGAGCCTCGCGGGCGGCTGGCCGAGATCCTCGTGCTCGACCAGTTCTCGCGCAACATGCACCGCGGCACGGCCCGGGCCTTCGCGAGCGACGCGATGGCGCTGGCACTGGCGCAGGAGGCGGTGGCGGGCGGGCACGACGCCGCGCTCACGCCGCAGCAGCGCGTCTTTGTCTACCTGCCCTACATGCACAGCGAGTCGCGCGCGGTCCATGTGCAGGCCGAGCGCCTGTTCGCGGCGCTGGGGCTGGGGAACCATCTCGACTACGAGCTGCGTCACAAGGCCATCATCGACCGCTTCGGCCGCTACCCGCACCGCAATGAGGTGCTGGGGCGGACCTCGACGCCGGAAGAGCTCGAGTTCCTGACGCAGCCCGGCTCGCGCTTCTAGGCGAGGCGGGGGCGCGCCGGGCGGCGCGCGGCGTGGGTGACGGTGCCGGGGCGTCCGGCGCGCAACCCTGTTCGGGCGGCTCGTGCGTATCAGTCGGCTCCACCCACTGTTCGGAGCCCGCCATGGTCCTGTCACGTCGCCCCTTCCTGCTCAGTCTGGCCGCCACCGCCTTGCTGGCCGGCTGCGGCAGTCCGCCCGCGCAGGCCGCCGGCGGGCGCCTCGTCGATCTGCAGCTGGTCGACCGCAGCGGCGGCGAGGGCCTGTTGCCGCAGTACCGCCACCGCGGCCTTGCCTATGTCGCCGGGCGGCCCGGCGGGCGCTACGCGGTGCGGCTGAGCAACCGCAGCGGCGAGCGCGTGCTGGTGGTGCTGTCGGTCGACGGCGTCAACGCGGTCAGTGGCGAGACAGCTAGCCCCGCGCAGACCGGCTATGTGCTCGGGCCCTGGCAGAGCGCCGACATCACCGGCTGGCGCAAGAGCGATGCCGAGGCCGCGGCCTTCTATTTCACCGCGCTGCCCGATGCCTACGCGGCGCGCACCGGGCGCCCGCAGAACGTCGGCGTGATCGGCGTGGCGGTGTTCCGCGAGCGCGTGCCCGCGCCGCGGCCCGAGCCCTTTGCGCCGGCCCCCGGGCCCTCGATGGGGCGCGACGATGCGGCGGCTCGGCAGGACGGGGTCGCCGAGCGCCGTGCCTCGGCCACCGCGGCGGCGAACGGCCAGGCAGCAGAGTCCGCCGCGGCGCCGGCGCGTGGCGAGCGGCTGGGCACCGGCCACGGCGAGCGCGAGTACGCGCCGATCACGCACACCGCCTTCGAGCGCGCCAGCGCGCAGCCGGCCGAGGTGCTGCAGCTGCGCTACGACAGCGTCGCCAACCTCGTGGCCAGCGGCGTGATCGCGCCGCGGCGCCTGCCACCGCAGCCCTTCCCGGGCTATGTGCCGGACCCGCGCTCCTGAGGCGTCGCGCGGCGGCGGGGCGGGCCACAGTTCTTTACCGTTGCCCCATGCGGGCTTCACGGCCGCGGCCGACGATGACAGCGTCCCTCCAAGGGCTTGTGCATCGAAAGGAGCTCGCATGAAAGTCTCTTCTCTCCTCTCTGGTCAGGGCTGGCGCGCCGTCGTGCTCGGCAGCGTGCTGGCCGTCGGCAGTGCGATCGCGCTGACGGGCTGGGCGGCGGCGCCGCACGGCGGCCCGGGCGGCCATGGCGGCGCGATGGCGATGGAGTCGCCGCGCCACCTGGGGCGCATGGTCGAGCGCCTGCTCGACGGGGCCCAGGCCAGCGACGCGCAGCGCGCCCAGGTGCGCCAGATCGTCGACGCCGCTGCAACCGATCTGAAAGGCCAGCGCGAGGCCCGCCGGGCGCTGCGCGACGAGCAGCTGCGGCTGTTCAGCCAGCCGACGGTCGACGCCGCCGCGGTCGAGCAGCTGCGCCGCAAGCAGCTGGTCCAGCACGACCAGGCGAGCCAGCGCCTCACCCAGGCGATGCTCGAGATCAGCCGCGTGCTGACGCCCGAGCAGCGGGCCCAGATCGCCGAGCGCATGAAGGCGCGCGGCGAGTCGATGCACCGCCACCACGAGGAGCGCCGCGCGTCCGAGCCGCGGCGCTGAGGCGCGCCGGGCGGTGCGCCGCCTGGCCTATGCTGCGCACCGCGCCCTTGCCGTGGCGCCCCGCTCGGGGCGCCACGGCTTCATTGCTGGAGAGTCCATGACGGCCCGCCTGCTGCTGATCGACGACGACGAACGCCTGACCGACATGGTGGGCGACTACCTGCGCCAGGCCGGCCACGAGGTCGAAGTGGCGCCGACGCTGACCGCCGGGCGCGAACGGCTCGCGCACGAGCTCTACGACGCGCTGGTGCTCGACCTGATGCTGCCCGACGGCGACGGGCTGGACCTGTGCCGCGAGCTGCGCGCCTCGCCGCGCCACCGCGCGCTGCCGCTGCTGATGCTCACCGCGCGCGGCGAGCCGCTGGACCGCATCGTCGGCCTCGAGCTCGGCGCCGACGACTACCTGCCGAAGCCCTTCGAGCCGCGCGAGCTGCTCGCGCGCGTGAAGGCGCTGCTGCGCCGCGCCGCGCCCTCGGCCGAGGACGACGTGCTGCGCTTCGGCCGCCTGGAGATCGACCCCGGCGGGCGCCAGGTGCGCCTCGAGGGCCGGCCCTGCGAGCTGACCAGCTACCAGTTCGACCTGCTGCTGGTGCTGGCGCGCGCGCCGGGGCGGGTGCTCTCGCGCGACCAGATCATGGACGCGCTCAAGGGCCATGCGCTCGAGGCCTTCGACCGCTCGATCGACGTGCATGTCTCGCGCATCCGCGCGGCGATCGAGGACGACCCGAAGAACCCGCGCCGCATCCTCACGGTGCGCGGGGCCGGCTATGTATTTGCGAAGAAGCAGGACATCGATGCCGAGCAGGGTTGAGAGGGCGCCGCTGGCGGGGCGGGGTCGGGCGCCGGGCCGCCCCAAGCCGGGCCCGGCCCTCCCGGGGGAGCGCCGACGCGGCACCACGGGCGAGGGGGCCTCGTGAAGACGCTCTACCTGCGCATCTACCTGACGGTGGTGGCCGTGCTGCTGCTGTTCGCGCTGGGCTCGGGCTGGCTGGTGCAGCGCAAGCTCGAGCAGGAGCGCACGCGCTTGCAGTCCGACAGCAGCCAGCGCCTGGCCGCCTGGGCCGAGCTGCTGCAGAACGCGCTGCCGGCCGCCGACGCGCCGGCCGACGAGCAGGCGCAGGCGGTGCTGGACTGGTCGTCGCGGCTGCGCATGCCGCTGGCGCTGGACGACGGCAGCGGGCAGCGCATCGTCACCTCGCCGGCCTTCGCGCGCTTCACCGGCATGGCCCCGGTCGACGGCCCCGGCGGCGACCGGCCGCCGCCGCCCGATGGCGACGGACCGCCGCGCCCGCCGCCGGTGATGGAG
>DATMJX010000189.1:0-6251 GCA_035553715.1 Methylibium sp. | reverse complement strand
CTCGTAGGGCGCGGCCGCACTGACCACCTTGGCGAGGTCCAGGCCGGCCATCGACGGTGCAGCCTTGGCGCGCGCGATGGCCTCCTGAACCTGTGCTTCGCCAACCACCGCGCCCGGCTCGAAGCTGACGATGCAGCCGTTCTGCGCGCCAGTGCTGCGCAGCACGCGCGTCAGGCGGCGCGTGTCGATACCGGCCAGCGCCACCGTGCCTTCGCGCTTCAGGTAGTCGGGCAGGCTTGCCGTGGCGCGGAAGTTCGACACGCGCAGCGGCACGTCCTTGACGATGAGGCCGGCGGCGAAGACACGCGCCGATTCGACATCCTCCTCGTTGACGCCGACGTTGCCGATGTGCGGATACGTCAGCGTGACGATCTGCCGGCAGTAGCTGGGGTCGGTGAGGATCTCCTGGTAGCCGGTGAGCGCGGTGTTGAACACCACCTCGCCGACCGTGTGGCCGGCCGCGCCGATCGACGTCCCCTGAAAGACCGTGCCGTCTGCAAGGACGAGGAGGGCGGATGGCAGGTCTGGCAGCACGGGCTGATTCTCCGTTTTGGGCGCGCGCCAGACTCGCTCCAGGGGAGCGGGTGCGGGGTCTTCCGGTGGGTCGACGCGAAGGCCTCGGAGCGGTCGAGGGCGCGGGCTGGGATCGATGCGGGTAAACCTGTAAATTATAGCCGGGGTGGCGACGCCGTCCCGGCCGACCCTCACTGGAGCACACCATGCAAGGCGATCCACAAGTCATCGCGCACCTCAATGCGCAGCTGAAGAACGAGCTCACGGCCATCAACCAGTACTTCCTGCACTACCGCCTGCTGAAGCATTGGGGCTTCGAGCGTCTGGCGAAAAAGGAATACGAGGAGTCGATCGGCGAGATGAAGCACGCCGACCGCCTGATGGACCGCATCCTGATGCTCGACGGCCTGCCCAATTTGCAAGACCTGGGCAAGCTGCTCGTCGGCGAGGACGTGCCGGAGGCGCTCAAGAGCGACCTGCAGCTCGAACAGGGGGCGCAGGCGACGATCAAGGCCGGCATCGCACACTGCGAGAGCGTGCGCGACTACGTGTCGCGCGACCTGCTGCAGCGCATCCTGGACGACACCGAGGAGCACATCGACTTCCTGGAGACGCAGATCGGCCTGATCGACCAGGTCGGCCTGCCCAACTACCTGCAGTCGCAACTGGGCGACAACGGCAGCTGAGCCCCCCCGCTGGGGCACACGGATGGCGCGACCGCCTGCGGGACGGCCGTGATCGCGGCAGGGTCATGGATTTGTGTTGCGAATCATTCTTATTTATGATTCTCAACAATCCAGCCCCATCGGGTTGGCCCGATACGACCCTCGCCGCCCATGATCATCTGCCTGTGCCACCGCGTTTCCGATCGCGATCTGCGCCAGCACGCCGCCTCCGGCGCGGAGTTTGAAGAAGCCCAGCTCTGCACCGGCGCCGGCACCGGCTGCGGCCAGTGCGTCAGCCATGCTCGCGCGATCTTCGAGCACAACGAGACCGGCCCGACGCCCGGCTGGCCTGCCGGCGGCCGCGGTGCACTCGCCGCGACCGCCGCATGAACCACGCACCCGACCCCGAGCCCCGCGAAGCCGCCCCGCACTGGGTCGAGGGCGATGCCGCGAAACGCCACGGTGCCGATGCGGGCCTGATCGAGCCCGTCCCGAGCGACGCCCTGCTGCGCGGCCGCAGTGCCGTGCACATCGAGCACAACGGCACGCTCTACCTGCTGAGAGCCACCCGCCTGGGCAAGCTGATCCTGACCAAGTGACGCGCCGCGAGCGAGACGGGAACTAGAATCCTGTCAGCCTTATCTCAGCTTCGTGTCATTGACTCTGGAGGATTGGATGGATCAGACCCTGCAAACCCGTTACGCGGGCAACGCCGTTGCGCAGAGCAACCGCGTCCTGCGCAACACCTACTGGCTGCTGGCCCTGTCGCTCGTGCCGACGGTCCTGGGGGCCTGGGTGGGGGTGGCAACCGGTTTCAGCTTCTTCTCCGGCAGCCCCTTCATCGGCTTCCTGGCGTTCATGGGCATCGCCTTCGGCTTCTTCTTCGCGATCGAGAAGTTCAAGAATTCGGGCCTCGGCGTCGTGCTGCTGCTCGGCTTCACCTTCTTCATGGGCCTGATGCTGTCGCGCCTGATCGGTGCGGTGCTCGGCTTCTCGAACGGTGCCTCGCTGATCGCGTTTGCCTTCGGCGGCACGGCGGTGGTGTTCTTCGGCATGGCCTCGCTGGCCACCACGATCAAGCGCGACCTGTCGGGCATGGCCAAGTGGCTGATGGTCGGCACGATCGGCATCATCGTGGCCGCGGTGGCGAACATCTGGCTGCAGATGCCGGCGCTGATGGCGACGATCTCGGCGCTGGCCGTGGTGATCTTCTCGGCCTTCATGCTCTACGACATCAAGCGCGTGATCGACGGCGGCGAGACCAACTACGTCACGGCGACGCTGGCGATCTACCTGGACATCTACAACGTGTTCCAGAGCCTGTTGAGCCTGCTGGGCATCTTCGGCGGCGAGCGCGAGTAAGAGCCGCCCCGCCCCATCGACAAGGCCCCGTCAGGGGCCTTGTTCATTTTCAGGGCCGCTCGAAGACCTCGACGCCCTGGCGACGGCGGCACGCCGCTGCGCGACTTGGGCTGACACTGCAGATTCGGGTATTGGCTAGGGCGTCACGTCGCTGTGCGCCATGGGCTTACGCCGAAGCCTGACGGTCGAAGACGGCCAGGCTTTCGACGTGCGCGGTGTGCGGGAACATGTTGACCGCCCCGGCCAGCGCGCAGCGGTAGCCGGCCTGGTGCACCAGCAGCCCGGCATCGCGCGCCAGCGTCGCCGGGTTGCAGCTGACATAGACGATGCGCGACGGCGGCACCCACCCGGGGGCCTGGGACGGATCCTGCACCGCGTCGGCCACCGCCTTGGCCAGCGCGAACGCCCCCTCGCGCGGCGGATCGATCAGCCACTTCGCGGCGCTGCCGTAGCTCGCCAGATCGGCGGGCCCCAGCTCGAACAGGTTGCGCGCCTCGAAGCGCGTCTTCGCGGCCAGGCCGTTGAGCGCGGCGTTCTCGCGCGAGCGCGCGACCAGCGCCTCGCTGCCTTCCAGGCCCAGCACCTCGCGCGCGCGCGTCGCCAGCGGCAGCGTGAAGTTGCCCAGCCCGCAGAACCAGTCGATCACCCGCTCGTCGGCCTGCGGCGCCAGCAGCCGCAAGGCCTGCACCACCAGGGCCCGGTTGATCTGATGGTTGACCTGGGTGAAGTCGGTGGGCCGGAACGGCATGTGCACACCGAACTCGGGCAGCGTGTAGGCCAGCGCGGGCCCCGCGTCGTCGAGGCGCCGCACGCTGTCGGGCCCCTTGGGCTGCAGCCACCACTGCACGCGGTGCTCGGCGCCAAAGGCGCGCAGCCGCCCGAGGTCGGCCTCGCTCAGGGGCTCGAGGTGGCGCAGCACCAGCGCCGTCACCAGCCCGTCGCGCCCCTCGCCCACCGCCAGCTCGATCTGCGGCAGCCGGTCGCGGCCGTCCATGCCGTGGATCAGCGCGCGCAGCGGCAGCAGCAGCGCGCTGACATGCGGCGGCAGGATCTCGCAGCGGCTCATGTCGGCCACGTAGCTCGACTTGCGCTCGTGGAAGCCGACCAGCACCTGGCCCTTCTTGACGACATGGCGCACCGACAGCCGCGCACGGTAGCGGTAGCCCCAGGTCGGGCCCTCCATCGGCCGCAGCATGCGCTCGGCCTTCACCTTGCCGAGGTGCCAGAGGTTGTCCTCGAGCACGCGCTGCTTGACGGCGACCTGCGCACCGATGTGGAAGTGCTGCATCTTGCAGCCGCCGCAGGTGCCGAAGTGCGGGCAGCGCGGTTCGACGCGCTGCGCGCTCTCGCGCCGCCGCGCCGCCACGCTGCCCTGCTCCCAGTTGTTCTTGCGACGGTGCACGACGACCTGCACCTCCTCGCCGGGCAGCGCACCGTCGATGAACACCACCTTGCCTTCGGCGTCGTGCGCCACGCCCTGGGCCTCGAGGTCGAGCGATTCGACCTTCAGCCATTCGTCCTTTGCAGTCATCGCCGGATTATCCCGGGCCGCCCGGCACCTGCTCTGCAGGCAACGCCAAGCCGCCCACACGTTGCCTGGCCCTCACGAGGGGGCCAGCCGGGCTCAGCCCGGCCCCGGGAGCGTTCAGAAGATCGAGTCGCGCCCGATGCCGTGGCGTGCCATGCCGCGCTTGAGCTTGACGAGCGCCTCCTGCTGGATCTGGCGGATGCGCTCGCGCGTCAGGCCCAGGCGCTCGGCCAGCACCTCGAGCGTCTCCGGCTCGCGGTCGTGCAGGCCATAACGGCCCGACAGCACCTCGCGCTCGCGCTCGCTGAGCTCGCCAAGGCCGTGCTGCAGCAGCTGCTCGACCTCATGGCTGAGCGTCAGGCCCAGCGGGTCGGCGGCCTGGTCGTCGGCCACCAGATCGATCACCGTTTCGGCATGGCCGTCGCCCCCGTGGCGCTCGAGCGGGGCATCCAGCGAGGTCGGCTGCTCGGCGAAGCGCAGCAGCTCGGTCACTTCCATGACCGGCCGCCCGAGCGCCGCGGCGATGTCCTCGACACGCGCCGCACGGGCATCGCCGGCGGCGATGCGCTCGCTCTCGATCGCTCGACGCGTCTTCAGCACCTGGTTGAGCTCGCGCACCACATGCACCGGCAACCGCACCAGCCGTGCCTGGTGCAGGATCGCGCGCTCGATGCTCTGACGGATCCACCACGAGGCATAGGTCGAGAAGCGAAAGCCCCGCTCGGGCTCGAACTTGCCGATCGCATGCATCAGGCCCAGGTTGCCCTCCTCGATCAGGTCGGTCATCGGCAGGCCACGGCCGAGGTAGTTCTTCGCGATGCTGACGACCAGCCGCAGGTTGCGCTCGATCATGCGCTGGCGCGCCGCGAAGTCGCCGCCGCGCGCGCGGCAGGCGGTCTCGAACTCTTCCTGGGGCGTGAGCAGCGGCGCGCGACGGATCTCGCGCAGATAGGTCTGCAGTGTGTTGCCGACTTCGGCGTCGCCGGTGGCGATCGCCATCGCGTCGGGATCGGCGCGGACCTCGGCCTCGGCCGGCGCATCGCCGGGCGGGAGCTCGCCGTCCTGCGCGGCCGGTCCGTCCTCCGCGGCATGGCCGTTGCCCCACGACCCACGCGCTGCCCCGTGCACGGCGGGCAACGGACGCTTCCGGTTGGCCACCGCACACCCCGCTGGCTTCAGCGCGGTGGCAACAGCCGCGCTGGATCGACCGGCTTGCCGAGGCGCCGGATCTCGAAATGCAGCTGCACGCGCTCGGCGTCGGTCGAGCCCATCTCGGCGATCTTCTGCCCGCGCTTGACCGGCTGATCCTCCTTGACCAGCAGGGCCTGGTTGTGGGCGTAGGCGGTCAGGTAGGTGGCGTTGTGCTTCACGATGACAAGGTTGCCATAACCCCGCAGTCCCGAGCCAGCGTAAACCACCCGTCCGTCAGCGGCGGCGAGCACCGGATCGCCCGCCTTGCCGGCGATCGCAACACCCTTGTTGCGCGCTTCGTCATAGGGCGAGATCACGCTGCCGGCCGCGGGCCAAGCCCAACTCGGCTCGTCGTCGTCCCGAGTCACCGGTGCCGAGGGCGGCGCAGCGACCGGCGCCGCGGCGGGCGAGGCCGAGGCGGCCGGCGGTGGCACGGCCGGCGCGGACGCTGCCGCGCCGGGCTTGGCGTCGAGCGCGCGCGGCTCGATCTTGGCGCTGGTGACCGGCCGGGGGCCCACGGCCGCGGCATCGACATTCGGCGGCTGCACACGCAGCACCTGCCCCACCTCGATCAGGTTCGGGTTCTCGAGGTTGTTCCAGCGCTGGATGTCGCGCCAGTTCTGGCCCGTCTCCAGGCCGATGCGGATCATCGTGTCGCCCGGCCTCACGGTGTAGTAGCCAGGCTTGCCGGCGTTCTCGGCGCCCGGCAGGGCTTTGATGTCGGCCTCGGACGCCGCGCTCGCCGGTGGCAGCGCCGCCGTCCGCGGCGACATGCGGTCCTCGACCGGGGCGCGGCGCACGCTGGTCGAGCACGCAGACAGCAGCAGCGCACCGAGCAGCAGCGCCGCCGCGCGCCAAAGGGGGGAAAGGGGGCTCTTGAATCGCATGGAGGCTCGATCTCAATCGAGGCCGGATTTTAGGGGGACGAACTTCACCGCCTCGTGAAGCCGGCGTTGCACCCGTCCGTCGGCAAGCCGGTCGCACACCACCAG
>DATMJX010000188.1:0-26502 GCA_035553715.1 Methylibium sp. | reverse complement strand
GCGCCGCGGCCAGCGCGGCGCCGCAGTAGCCGCACAGGCGGAACTTCGGCGGGTTCTCCTCCTGGCAGCTGGGGCAGCGGATCATGAGGGCGTCGGGCAGGGCGCGCGACCGCGGCGCGGCCTTCACGGAGCAGGGTCGATCGAGTGTAGCGGGCGGCCCCGGCGCCGCGCACGGAAGTTGCGTGCCGACGCGCCATGCCGATCCCCACCGACCCCGCCGCCTCGCCGATCCAGGCCTACCTCGAACGGCTGCACGCCGAATTCGCGCCCGAGACGGCCGGCGCCGTCGCCAGCTACATCCCCGAGCTGCTGAAGGCCGACCCGGCCTGGTTCGGCATCGCGATCGCCACCGTCGACGGCCGCGTCTACGAGGTCGGCCAGTCGCGCCAGCCCTTCACGATCCAGTCGATCTCCAAGCCGCTGGTCTACGGCGTCGCGCTCGAGGACCGCGGCATGGAGCGCGTGCTGCAGGCCATCGCGGTCGAGCCCAGCGGCGACGCCTTCAACTCGATCAGCCTCGAGCCCGGCACCGGCCGGCCGCTGAACCCGATGATCAACGCCGGCGCGATCGCCGCCGCCTCGCTGGTGGCCGGCGCGGACGACGCGGCGCGGCTCGCGCGCGTGCTCGGCGCGCTGTCGGCCTACGCCGGGCGGCCGCTGGCGATCGACGAGGCGGTCTACGCCTCCGAGCGCGACACCGGCCACCGCAACCGCGCGATCGGCCACATGCTGCGCAACCACGGCATCATCGAGCGCGACCCCGAGCCGGCGCTCGGGCTGTACTTCCGGCAGTGCTCGGTGCTGGTCGACTGCCACGACCTCGCGCTGGTGGCGGCGACGCTGGCCAACGGCGGCGTCAACCCGCTCACGCAGCAGCGCGCGGTGGCGAGCGAATTCGTCAGTCCCATCCTCAGCGTGATGACGACCTGCGGCATGTACGACTTCGCCGGCACCTGGGCCTACCGCGTCGGCCTGCCGGCCAAGAGCGGCGTCGGCGGCGGCATCATCGCGGTGCTGCCGGGGCAGCTCGGCATCGGCGTGTTCTCCCCGCCGCTCGACGCGCGCGGCAACAGCGTGCGCGGCGTCAAGGTCTGCGAGCGGCTCTCGCGCGACCTCGGCCTGCATTTCCTGCAGCCGCCGCGTCCCGCGGCCGCGACGGTGCGGGCGCGCTACACGCTCGCCGGCGTGCGCTCCAAGCGCCGCCGCCCGCCGGCCGAGAACCGGCTGCTCGACGCCCACGGCGCCGAGGCGGTGGTCTTCGAGCTGCAGGGCGACCTGCGCTTCCCGACGATCGAGCCGGTGCTGCGCGAGGTCAGCGAGGCTGGCGACGCGCTGCGCTACGCGGTGCTCGACTTCAAGCGCGTGACGCACGTGGACCCGGCGGCGCTGCGCATGCTCGCGGCGCTGGTGCACACCTGCGCGCGGCGCGCGCAGCACCTGGTGCTCACGCGCGTGCGCCGCGACGGCCTGCTGAGCGGCCTCGAGGCCGAGATCGACCCGCACGACGCGCGTGCCGTCAGCTTCCAGCCGCAGCTCGACACCGGGCTCGAGTGGTGCGAGCGCGGCCTGCTCGCGCTGCACGGCGCGGTGCGCGAGGCGGCCCCCGACGCCGGCCTGGCCGGGCACCGGCTGTGCGAGGGCGCGAGCGCCGCGGATCTCGCGCAGCTCGAGGCGCTGGCCGAGCGGCGCGAGTACGAGGCCGGCGCGCTCATCGTGCGCCGCGGCGAGCCGGCCGACGCGATCTACCTGCTGACGCGCGGCGAGGTCAGCGTCGTCGTCGCGCTGCCCCAGGGCGGCCACCAGCGGCTGTCGACGCTCGCCGCCGGCATGTGCTTCGGCGAGGCGGCGCTGCAGCGCGGCGGCCAGCGCTCGGCCGACGTGCGCGCCGACACCGCGGTCGAGTGCCGCGTGCTGACGACCGCGGCCTTCGAGGCGCTCGAGCGCGAGCGCCCGGCGCTCGCGATCCTGCTGCTGCACAACCTGCTGCGCAGCACCGCCGAGACCGCCGTGCGGCTGACCGCCGACGTCACCGCCCTGGCCGGCTGAGCGACGCCGCGGCGCACCGGCTCAGCAGGCCCCCATGAGCGACGCGACGCCGCAGCTTGGCCACCCTGCACCGGGCGGCACGGCGCCGGCCGTCTCCCCGCTTTGGCAGCGCACGCTCGGCAGCGCCGGCGCGGCGCTGTCCAGCGCGCTCACCCATGCGCCGGAGAACGCCGCCTACGGCCTGATGGCGCTGGCCCCGCTCGGCGCGGCCTACGGGCCGATGGCGATGGGCCTGGCGATCCTCGGCTCGGTGGTCGGCTGCGCGTGTGCCTCGACGCTCGGCGCCGGCCGGCTGGTCGACGATGCCGGCGCGGCGCTGGCGCTGCTGACCGCCGGGCTGGTCGCGACGCTCGTGACGCTGGTGCCGGCGGGCCCGCAGGCCGCCTGGACGGTGCTGATCCTGACCGCGCTGGGCATCGCCGCGGCCGGCGTGCTGACGGTGCTGTGCGGCCTGCTGCGCATCGGCGGGGTCGTCAAGTTCACGCCGTTCGCGGTGCGCGTCGGGCTGTCCACCGGCATCGGCCTGCTGCTGATCACGAGCGCGGCCCCCGCGCTGCTCGGCAGCGAATTCAACGCGGGCTGGGCTGGCGCCCGTGCGGTCCAGCCGGGGGCGCTGGCCGTCGGCACCGTGGCGCTGCTGGCGAGCCTGCTCGCCGCGCGCCTGCGCAGCCGGGTCCCGGCGGTGCTGCTCGGCCTGGCCGCCGCCACCGTGCTGCAGCTGCTGCTGACGTGGAGCGGCGGCGACGCCACGCTCGGCCGCACGGTCGGCGTGCCCGAGCTGCCGGCCCGCTGGTTCGGTGGCGCGTTCGCCGACGCGGCCTGGCGCGCCGCGCTCGGACAGCCGGCGGTGCTGCTAGCGCTGGGCGGCTATGCGGTGACGGCGGCAGTGGTGGTGCTGCTCGACACGCTGCTGGCGGCCTCGGTCGTCGACGGCCGGCTGCGCTGTCCGCCGCGCAACGCCAGCCGGGAGCTGGTCGCGCAGGGCCTCGCCAACCTCGCCTCGGCGGCGGCCGGCGGCCTGCCCGCGTCGCCGGCGCTGCCGGCCTCGCTCGGCCTGGTGGCCCAGCGCCCCGCCGACCGGCATGTGGTGCTGGCCTATGCGCTCGCGCTGCTCGCGCTGCTCGTGCTGCTGCCGCAGGCGCTGGGCCTGCTGCCGGTGGCGGCGGTCGCGGGCGTGCTGGTCTACCTGGGCCTGCTGATGGTCTCGCCGACGCTGTGGCAGACCCCGCGCGAGCTGTGGCGACTGCATGGCGGCGCGGCGCGCCACCGCGGCGCCGACCCGCGGCGCGCGCTGCATCTCGCGGGCGACTGGGTCGCGACGGTCGCGGTCGCGCTCGCCGCGCTGCTGCTCGGCCTCGGCCATGCGGTGCTGATCGGCGCGAGCCTCGCGGTGCTGCTGTTCGTGCGCTCGAACATGCGCGACGTGGTCCGCCAGGCCTGGAGCGTCGACCAGCGCCACTCGCTGAAGCACCGGGCCCCGGCGGTGGCCGAGGTGCTGCGCCGCGAGGGCCGGCGCATCGCACTGCTCGAGCTCGAGGGCGCGCTGTTCTTCGGCACCGCCGACGCGCTGCGCGCGCGGCTGCACGCGCTCGCGCCGCAGGTGGACACGGCCATCCTGGACCTGCACCAGGTCCGCGAGGTCGACGTGACCGCCGCGCGCATCCTGCACGAGACCGCCGAGGACTGGGCCGCGCAGGGCAAGCCGCTGGTGTTCGCCGAATGCGGCGCCGGCGATCCGCGTCGCGGCCTGATCGAATCGGTCGCCGGCGCCCCGGGCGCGGCCGGCCTGCACTTCGCGGACACCGTCGACCTCGCGCTCGAGCAGGCCGAGGACGCGCTGCTCGAGCGCCTGCAGGTCGAGCGCGCCGACGGCACGCCGCTGGCGCTCGCCGACACGATGATCGCGCGCGGCCTGACGGCCGAGGAGCTGGCGCGGCTGGCCGCCGAGACGAGCACGCACACCTTCCGTCGCGGCGAGCTGCTGTTTCGCGCCGGCGATGCCGGCGACGCGCTCTACATCAGCCTGTGCGGCGAGATCGGCCTGCGCGTGCCGGGCACGACGCGCCGGCTCGCGAGCTTCGCGCCGGGCGTGACGATCGGCGAGATCGCGCTGCTCTCGCATGCGCCGCGCTCGGCCGAGGCCTATGCCGAGACCGATGTCGTCGCGCTCGGCCTGCCGGTCGAGGCCTTCGAGCGGCTGACGCGCACCCAGCCCGCGCTGGCGGCCAAGCTGCTTGCCAACATCGCGCTGCACCTCGCCGACCGCGTGCGCATGCTGACCGGCGACCTCGCCGGCTGGATGTCGCGCGCCGCAGCGGCCCGCCCGCCGGCCTGAGCGCGTCTCAGTCCAGCGCCGACTTCACCGCCGCCAGGCCGGCGGCGGCGCACTGCTCGTCCTCGTCGGGCAGGCCGCCGCTGACGCCGATGCCGCCGACCTGCACCGTGCCCGCCAGCACCGGCAGGCCTCCGGCGAAGGGCACGACGCCGGGCACCTGGGCCACCCCCGGCACCGCCGGCGGCTGGCCCGCGCGGCCGTAGGCGAGCTCCTCGGCATAGCGGGTGCTGAAGGGAAAGCGCGCCGAGAAGCCGGCCTTGCGCAGCGCGACCTCGACGCTGCCGATCGGCGCGCGGTCCATGCGCGTGAACACCAGCAGGTGGGCGCCGGCGTCGACGACGGCGATGTTCATGCGCCAGCCCTTGTGCTGCGCCAGCGCCTCGCAGGCGGCGGCCATGCGCCGCGCGGTGTCGAGGTCGAGCAGCGGCACGCGCTCGAGCGCCTGGGCGCTGGCGAGCGCGCCCAGCAGGGAGAGCGCCGCGAGGCGGCGCGGGATCGCGCGAGACATCCGTGTCCTTTCAGGGACGCCGCGGCCGACGCTCGCGCCCGCCTCAGCCGTTGACATCGATCACCAGCCGGCCGCGCACGTGCCCGGCGAGGATCTCGGGCGCGGCCGCGATCGCCGCGTCGAGCGGCCGCACCTCGGTGGCGGCATCGAGCCGCGCTCGATCGAGGTCACTGGCCAGGCGCCGCCAGGCCTCGAGCCGCAGCGCGTACGGCGCCATCACCGAGTCGATGCCGCACAGCGTGATGTTGCGCAGGATGTAGGGCAGCACCGAGGTCGGGAAGTCCAGGCCCTGCGCCAGGCCGCAGGCCGCGACCGCGCCGCGGTAGCGGGTGCTCGCGCAGACGTTGGCGAGCGTCGCGCTGCCGACGGTGTCGATCGCGCCGGCCCAGGCCTCGGGGCCGAGCATCTCGGTCGGCGGCGCGGCCAGCGTCGCGCGGTCGATCACGCGGGCGGCGCCGAGGCCGAGCAGGAAGCCCTCCTGCTCGAGCCGCCCGGTCGAGGCGACGACCTCGTGGCCGAGCCGCGCCAGCAGCGCGATCGCGACACTGCCGACGCCGCCGGCCGCGCCGGTCACGAGCACCGGGCCCTGCCCGGGCCGCACGCCCTGGTGCTCGAGCGCGAGCACGCACAGCATCGCGGTGTAGCCGGCGGTGCCGATCGCCATCGCCTGGCGCGTCGTGAACACCTCGGGCACCGGGATCAGCCACTCGCTCTTCACGCGCGCGCGCTGCGCGAGGCCGCCCCAGTGGCTGTCGCCGAGGCCATAGCCGTTGGCGAGCACGCGGTCGCCCGGCCTGAAGCGCGGACTGCGGCTGGCCGTCACGGTGCCGGCGAGGTCGATGCCCGGCACCATCGGCCAGCAGCGCACGACCGGGAAGCGCCCGGTGATCGCCAGGCCGTCCTTGTAGTTGATCGTCGAGTACTCGACGGCGATGTCGACGTCGCCCTCGGGCAGCTCGCTGGCGTCGAGCGTGTGCAGCGCGGCGACGGTGCCGCCGGCCTGCTGGTGCAGCTGCACCGCGCGAAAAGGGCTCACCATGGCACGTACTCCGCGTCGGCGGCCTTCTTCTCCGCCGCCTTGACCGCGACGGCCTCGGCGCGCAGGAAGGCGATGATGGTGCGGATCTCGTCGTCGCTCAGCGCGCCGCCGAAGCCGCCCATCTGCGTGTTGGGCCGACCGTTCTTGATGATCTGGAACATGTAGTCGTCGCCGTTCGCGCCGCCCGGGCCCCAGGCGCCCTTGACGAGCTGCGGGCCCTTGCCGCCCTTGCCGCGCGAGTTGTGGCAGAGCTGGCAGTTGCGGCCGAACAGCTCCTCGCCCTGGGCCGCGGTGGGGGCGGGCTTCGGTGCCGAGGCAGGCGCCTCGACGCCGAAGGCGGCGACGCCGCCATGCAGCGCGACGGCGAGCATCAGAAGAAGAAAGTGCTTCATCGGGAATCGATCGGACGGGTTCTTCTCAGGGCGGTGCGACGCGCGGCAGGCCGTGGCGCGCCGCGATCGCGTCGAAGCGGCCCTCGGCGCGCAGCGCGTCGACGGCCGCGGACAGCTGCTGCGCGAAGGCGGCATCGGCGCGGCGGAACGCCACGCTCAGGCCGGCGCGCAGCTCGGCGTCGTCCGGCGGCGCGTCGGCGCGCACCAGGTCGCGCGCGCCCTCGTCGGCCAGCGCGCTCGACCACAGCAGCGCCAGCTCCACCTCGCCGGCGCGCAGCGCGGCCATGAGTGCGGCGCCGTTGCCGTAGGGCGCGCGCGGCAGCTTCATGCGGTGCAGGTAGAGGTCGGCCGGCGTCGCGGTGACGGCGCCGACCTTGCGCGCCGCGCGCAGCGTCGCCGCGCTCGGCGTGGGCTGGCCGGGCGCGGCCACCCACAGGTAGCCAAGGCCGAGGTAGGCGCCGGTGGCGGCGAGCTGTCGCTCGGCCAGCTCGCGCGCCATGTCGGGCCCGAGCGGGATGCCCAGGTAGGCGTCGCACTCGCCGGCCACGAGCGTCTGCCGCAGCGCCTTGCCCAGGCCGCCGCGGTTGGGCACGGTGACCCAGACCAGCTTCAGCGGCCGCTCGAGGCGCTCGGCAAGCGCCTGCGCGACGCCGACGTCGATGCCGCGCTCGGGCGTTGCCGCCGACGAGAACGGCGCGTCGTCGGCATCGACGCAGACCGCCAGCGGCGCGGCCGCCGCCGTGGCGGCCGCGCACGCCAGCACCAGACCCGCGAGAGCTCGGTGCATCTCAGCGTCTCCGCAGGGTGACGCGCGATCCGCGCCGCACGGGGCGGCCCGCCCGGCAGCCGCCGCGGACCGGCTTGGCCGGTCCGCCAGCGGCGCCCCCTCGAGGGGGTGAGCGTGGACGTTCGGGTCGGCCTACGCCGACCCGAATGCCTCGCGAACCGGTCGAGCTCTGCGAGACCGTGGCGCCGGCGAAGCCGCAACGGGGGTGGGTCATGTCAGTCCACGAGACCGAAGACCATCATGCCGCCGCCGCGGTTGTTGCGCTTGAACAGCTCGTCGTAGACCAGCGGCCACAGGCTGCCGCCGCCCGGACCGTAGACGATCGCGACGTACTGCTTGCCCTCGACCGTGAAGGTGGTCGGGTTGCCGTGGATGCCCGAGCCGACGTTGAAGCGCCACAGCTCCTCGCCGGTGTCGTCCTTCAGCGCGCTGAACCAGCCCTCGGCGTCGCCGCTGAAGACCAGCTTGCCGGCGGTGGTCAGCAGGCCGCTGGTGGCCGGCGTGCTCTGCGGGCGCGTCCACACCTGCTCGCCGGTCGTCGCGTTGAAGGCCTTGACGCCGCCGGTGTAGGGGTTGGCCTTGAGCACGCGCGAGGACAGGAACCACTCGCCCTTCTTCCACTCGGTCTGCTTGGCCTGGATGTCCATCGAGCTGTCGATGAAGGGCACGTAGACGAGCTTGGTGCGCGGGCTGTAGGCGGCGGGGTGCCATTCCTTGCCGCCGTCGAGGATGGGCGCGATGTCGGTGACGACCTTGTCGTAGCGCGGCACCTTGTCCGGGTTGACCTGCGGGCGGCAGTTCTCGCCGAAGCCGGTGACCCAGTTGACGCGCGCGATCGGCACGACCCAGTTGCACTTGCCGCTGGTGCGGTCGATCGAGTACAGGTGGCCGTTGCGGTCGCCGTGCAGCCAGACCTTGCGGCCCTTCTCGTCGTTGACCAGGATGGCCTCGTTGTTGCCGTCGTAGTCCCAGGCGTCGTTCGGCGTGTACTGGAAGTGGAACTTGATCTTGCCGGTGGCCGGATCGAGCGCGATCGTCGAGTTGCTGTAGAGGTTGTCGCCCTTGCGCACGCTGGCGTCGAAGTCCGGCGTCGGGTTGCCCACGCCCCACAGGATCGAGTCGGTCGTCGGGTCGTAGGTGCCGGGCAGCCAGGCCGAGGCGCCGCCGGTCTTCCACGAGTCGTTGGCCCAGGTCTTGGCCTGCGGGTGGTCGGGGCTGGTGGGCCGCGTCTTGGTCTCCCAGATCACCTTGCCGGTGGCGGGGTCGAGCGCGATGATGCGGCCGTGGTTGGCGCCGACGTCGCCGCCGGAGTTGCCGACGATCACCATGCCCTTCGCGACCACCGGCATCGAGGTGAAGATCTCGCCGGTCTTGTAGTCGCCGAGCTTGGCCTCCCACACGACCTGGCCGGTGGTGTTGTTCAGCGCCACCACGTGCGTGTCGAGCGTGGCCATGAAGACCATGTCACGGTAGACCGCGACGCCGCGGTTGACCGCGTCGCAGCACAGCTTCGGGCCCAGGTCGCCGGGCAGCGAGCGCTCGTACTTCCACAGCATCTTGCCGGTCGTGCCGTCGACCGAGAACACCTTGTTCTGGCTCGCGGTCACGTAGATGCGGCCATTGACCACGGTGGTCTGGCTGACCTGCGCCTCGTTGACGCCGAAGGACAGGTTCCACTTCGGCACCAGCTTCCTGACGTTGTCGGTCGTGATCTGCGTGAGCTGGCTGTAGCGCGTGCCCTGGTAGTCCTTGCCGTAGAGCAGCCAGTTGTTGGCGTCCTTGTCGGCATGCATCAGCATGTCGTCGCTGACGTAGTTCGGACGCCACTTGAAGGTGGCCTCGAGCACGTTCACGCCCAGCGGCGGCTCGGCGTCCTGGGCCTGGGCAGCCAAGCCCAGCCCCAGCAGCGCGGCGGCCCCCAGCAGGTGCGGCAGTCGGATCGGGTTCATCGTCGGATCTCCTTGGAGGAACGCCGCGACGCCACCCCCTCGCGGGGGCGGTCGCGCGCGGCGCAAACGCTCAGAACGTGTGGTTGATGCCGGCGTTGAAGAAGGTCGTCTTCTTGCCAGGCAGGTAGTCGGGGGTGGCGACGATGGTGGTGCGGTACCCGTCGATGGTGTTGCCGCCGGCGCCGTCATCCGCATCGACGAGGACGACCGTCGCGTACAGCGTCGTGCGCTTGGACAGGTAGGTCTCGTTGCCCAACACGATGTTCTTCGTGTGGTTCGACTTGTTCTGCTTGTCCTTGACGTCGTAGTAGGCGAGCGTGGTCATGTTGCCCGGGTTCCACTTCCAGTCGAGGCCCAGGCCCCAGGTGTCGACCTTGGAGACGCGCGTGCCGTCCGCGATGCTGTTGTCGGCGCGGTGGAAGATGCCCTTCGCCGTGAAATCGCTCCAGCCGTAGGCCGCGCCCACCCCGGTGTGCTCGGTCACCTTCTTGCCGGTGTTGGCGTCCTTCATGAACTCGTAGGAGAACGACAGCGTCACCGGGCTGTTATAGGTCAGGCCCAGCGCGAGGATCGAGTTGTTCTTGGCCTTGCCGGGCACCTCGCCGAGCGAGTACAGGATGCCCCCAGTGACCGGGCCGAACGTGCCGCGGTACTGGATGGAGTTGGTCATGAAGATGCCAACGTCGTTATTGGTGTTGGTGGCACCGCCCCCGTTGAAGTCGGTGAGCTGGTCGTAGGCCCAGGTGTACAGGCTGGAGAAGTTCTCCTTGAAGGCGCGCGGCTCGGTGCCGATGTGGGCGAGCAGCGCGGGGCCGTACTGGCGACCCAGCGTCACCGAACCCCAGTCGCCGGCCAGGCCGACGTTGGCCTGCCGCCGGAAGAGCGGCGCGTCGCCCAGGCCGTCGCCATGCTGTTGGCCCGTGTCGACGTCGATGTGCGACTCGAGGTTGAAGAAGGCCTTCAGGCCGCCGCCGAGATCCTCGGTGCCCTTGAGGCCCCACACGCTCTGACGCAGGTTGGACGTCTGCATCGAAGTCCGGCTCTTGCCGCTGGCCCCGTTGCTGGTCTGATACAGGATGCCGGTGTCGACGATGCCGAATAGCTGAACGTTCTGCGCCGAGGCCGTGCCGGCCGCCAGCAGCGCGGCGGCGGCGAGCATGTGGCGCTCGAAGGCTCGAGAAATCTTCATGGTGTCTCCTGCTTATTGATGGATGGAGTGCATGCGCCAGCGGACCCGGTCCCTCGCGTGCCGCTGGCGAGCGAGCCTCAAGTGCAGCAACCGTGCCAGTGCGCACGAACGGCCCGTGACGCAGGAAGAACCCGCGCGCGCCACCGTGCAGGGCCCGCGGCGCGCGACAGCTGATGCATCACAAGCGTCGCACTGCGACAGCGCTGCGACAGCGCGAGCGGCCGGCGCGGGGGCGCAGCACGCGCCGTCACGCGTGGTGCGCCGCAGCATCGGTCCTGCGCCACCGAGCGACAGTTGTCGCTCGCGCAACACACGGTCCGCGACAGGTGATGCGCGCCGACGCCCGGCGCTCCCCGTGCGCGCCGGGGCTGCCCCGCCGACGTCGCGATGGCACGGAACCTGCCTTTTGAGGCGGCGGGCGCCCCGGCGATCGGAGCGGCCTACACAAGCCCCTACACACACGAAGACGACACAGGAGACTGCAGTGAGACTTTCCCTGAAGACGACGATGCTCGGTGCCGCCATGGCCGCGGCATGTGCCACCGGCCTGCTCGGTGCCGACAGCGCGAAGGCGGCCTCCGGCCCGGGCTGGGACGACCCGAACAACTGGCCGCAGTACCACCGCAGTCACAACGCCTGGCGCTTCAGCCCGCTCACGCAGATCAACAAGAGCAACGTCAAGAACCTGAAGGTGGCCTGGATCCACCAGCCCGGCACGATCACGCACGGCCTGCAGGCCACGCCGATCGTGATCGACGGCGTCATGTACACGATCGGGCCGGACAACAACGTGTTCGCCCTCGACGCGGCGAGCGGCAAGGTGATCTGGCGCCACGCGGTCAAGCTCGACCCGATCGTCAAGGAGGTGTTCTACGGCTCGGCCAGCCGCGGCGTGACCGTCGGACGCGGCAAGGTCTTCGTCGGCACGCTCGACGGCCGCATGCTCGCGCTCGACCAGAAGACCGGCAAGCAGATCTGGTCGACGCAGCTGACCGACATGAAGAAGGAGTACGGCGCGCTGTTCTCCTCGCCGCCGCAGCTCGCCGGCGACATCCTGTTCGGCGGCACCACCGGTGGCGACCAGCCCATCATCGGCAAGATCTTCGCGGTCAACGCCGATACCGGCGAGCGCGCCTGGACCTTCGAGGTGCCGCGCGACGACCCGAAGAGCTGGCCCGGCGACAGCCGCAAGGTCGGTGGCGGCTCGGCCTGGCTGCCCGGCACCTACGACCCGGCGACCGACACGATCTACATCGGCACCAGCAACGCCGCGCCCGACTTCAACCGCGAGGCGCGCCTGGGCGACAACCTCTACACCGCCACGCTGCTCGCGCTCGAGCCCAAGACCGGCAAGGTCAAGTGGCACCGCCAGGAAGTGCCCAACGACACCTGGGACTTCGATGCCTCCTACGAGGCGCTGGTCGTGCCCGACGGCAAGGGCAAGAACGTCATCGTCCACCTGAACAAGAACGGCTTCGTTTACGTGATGGACAAGGACAACGGCGCCCTGCACAACGCCTGGCAGTACTCCGAGAACGTCAACTGGACCAAGGGCATCGACCTGAAGACCGGCCTGCCGATCGACCCGGTCTACCCGGAGACCGGCAAGCAGAAGCTGCACTGCCCCAACCTGCTCGGCGGGCGCAGCTGGAACCACGGCGCCTACAACCCCTCGACCAAGCTCTGGTACACGCATGGCATGGAGGTGTGCAACACCGTCACCAGCGCCAAGCAGGGCGCGGTGCCGGGCATCGGCGGGCTGTCGCTGGGCCTGTCGGAGATCACGCTGACCAACCCGCCGGGCAAGAAGGCCGACGGCTGGTTCGGTGCGATCGACCCGCTGACCGGCAAGTCGGTCTGGCGCGTGCGCTACGAGATGCCCGCGATGGCCTCGGTGCTGGCGACCGCCAGCGGCCTGGTGTTCACTGGCGACATGGTCGGCAACCTCTACGCCTACGACGCCGACAACGGCAAGGAGCTGTGGAAGTTCAACGCCGGCTCCGGCTCGCGCGGCGGCCCGATCAGCTACTCGGTCAACGGCAAGCAGTACATCGCGATCCCGACCGGCCTGGGCTCGCACGCCCCGGGCTTCCTGACCGGCGCCTTCCCGCAGATCCGCGACCTGCCCGGCGGCGCGGCGCTGCTGGTGTTCTCGGTCGATTGAACAAGACCGACTGAACCTCTTTTCTCGGTGTGGACGGCACGCGATGCCGTACCCTTCGGAGGAGGGTCTCTGACCCTCCTCCTTTTTCTTGGCCTGAAGGAAACCCCTCGATGTCCCTGCGTTCGATCTGCCTGGCCGCCGCGCTCGCGCTCGGCGCCGCGGCCGCCTCGGCGGCCGACGCCCCCTTCGATCTCACGGACCCGGCGCGCATCGCGGCCGGCAAGCTGCGCTTCGGCTCGACCTGCGCGGCCTACTGTCATGGCAACGAAGGCTCGGGCGGCAAGGCCCCGGCCTTCAAGGGCCGCAGCGACTTCGTCGCGGCCGATGCCTACAAGGTGATCACCGAGGGCCGTCGCGGCGCGGACATCATGCCGCCGTGGGGCAATGCCTTCACGCCGGAAGAGATCTGGGAGCTGGTGGCCTACCTGCAGCACCTGTCGACGCTGCCGGCCCCCTGAGCCGGCCGCCCCGCGGCCGACGGGACGTCGGCCGGTGGCCTGGGGCCGTGCGGGCCCGTTCGTGGTGTTGCGCCGCCGGGCCGGCCGGCGTGAGGTCCGGTGCTCGTCCGGCCTACCGCGCCCGGCCCGGGCGTCTGGTGCGGCGCTCGAGGCCGCTGCTGGCGGGGCAGCGCAGGCGCAGTCCCATCGCCCCCGCACGGAAATCCACCGCGTCTTCCCGCCCGGGGGCCCTCCCGCCGGCGTCCGGAGACCCGTCGCCGCTCAGCACAACACCTCGCTGGCGCGCGTCGCCTCGCCCAGCAGGTAGGCCAGCGTCGAGGCCGACAGGCGCTGGCCGAACTCGTCCATCGGCAGCGGACCGCGCTCGGGCACGAGGTTGGCGATCGCCTCGAGCCGGTACTGCTTGTCGCTGCCGAGCTGGGCCTCGAACTCGTTGGCGCGTCGCACCAGCGTCGCGAGATCGGCCTCGACCAGCAGGCAGGCGTGCGCCAGCACCACATGCTCGCTCGGGCTGACGCGCTGCCAGTATTGCGCGGTGCCGGCGACCTTGCGGCCGTCGACCGCGAGGTTGAAGCGGCCGTCGCAGAACGAGCCCTCGACCGCCTGCGGCCCGGCGTCGATGCCGAAGGGCGCGAGCGTGCGCTCGAGCAGATCGCACAGGCCCTCGTAGACCGACTGCATCGCGTGGCCCATGCCGCTCGACGTGCGCCAGGCCAGGCTGACGTTGACCATGCCCGGCCCCTGCGGCACCAGGCCGCCGCCGGAGCGCCGCACCGACACCGGCCAGCCGCGCGCCGCGAAACGCTCGCACAGCAGCTCGAAGCGCTCGAAGCGCCGGTAGGAGCCCGGCACGACCAGCGCCGGCGCAGGCTCCCACACGGCCGAGACCGCGCCGCCCTCGGCGGCGCGCTCGATCAGGCGTTGCTCGACGCTCAGATCGTCCTCGGCGCGGTGGCGGTCGAGCAGCAGCCCGAGGCGCGGGACCTCGGACTGCGCCACGATCGGCGCAAAGTGCGGTCGCTCAGGCGCCCACATGCTGCCGCAGCAGACGGTTGACCTCGCTGGCCTTCTCCATCTGCACCATGTGGCCGGCGCCGGCGAAGCGCTCGACCGTCGCGCCCGGGGGCGCGTTCGCCGCGTGGGCCGCGGGCACGATCTTGTCGTCCGTGCCCCAGACCACCAGCACCGGCTTGCCGGTCGACTCGAGCTCCAGCCCCGGCTGTTCGGCCTGGCGGCCGCCGGCGAACAGCTGCCCGCCCAGCTCGAGCAGCAGCGCCTCGACGCCATCGAGCCGCTTGTACTTGAGCACGTCGTCGATCATCTGCCGGCTGACCAGCGAGGCGTCGTTGAAGAGCTGCTCGAGCACCGGCTTGAGCTCGCGCCGCGAGGCGGCCTTCGCGAAGCCCTCGGTGTAGCCGCTGTTGATCTCGCCGCCCAGGCCGGCGCTGGCGATCAGGCTCAGCGAGACGACGCGCTGCGGGTGGGCGAGCGCGAGCTGCGAGGCGATCGCGCCGCCCATCGAGTGGCCGACGGCATGCACGCGCTCGACGTTGATCGCCGCAAGGAAGCGCGCGACGAAGTCGGCCAGCGCGGCGATGCTCGCGCCCGGCAGCTTGACGCTCGACTGGCCATGCCCCGGCAGGTCCAGCGCGATGACCGGCAGGTCCTCGCCCACGGCGTCGATGTTGAACAGCCAGTTGTCGAGGTCGCCGCCGAAGCCGTGGATGAACAGCACCGGCGTGCCCTCGGCCGCGCCGCGGCGCGCGTAGCGGATGCGGTGGCCGTCGACCTCGACCCAGGCGTAGGCCGGGCCGGCGTCGCCCTCGGCCTCCTCGGCCGACGGGGTGACGTAGCTGGCGATGTAGGCATCGATGTCGGCGTCGCTGACGTCGGCATCGGCCATCACGCCGAGCAGCGCCTTGACCGGCAGCAGCTCGCCCTCGCCGGCGACCTTGCGGCGCAGCGTGCCGGGGTCCGGCGCCTCGACCGCGTTGGCGATCTTGTCGGTCTCGACCTCGAGGATCGGCAGGCCGACCGAGATGTCGTCGCCCTCGTCGACCAGCCAGGCGGTGACGGTGCCTTCCTTCATCGACAGGCCCCACTTGGGCATGACGATGGGGGTGATGATGCCGGCCATCAGTGCTTCCCTCCCTTGAGCGTGCGGCGCACCGCGTCGGCGATCTGCGCGGCACTCGGGATGTAGAGGTCCTCCAGCGTCGGCGAGAAGGGCACCGGCACGTGCGGCGGCGAGACCAGCTCGATCTGCGCCTTCAGCGCGCCGAAGGCCTGCATCGCCACCTGGGCGGCGATGTCGGTGCCGATGTTGCAGCGCGGGCTGGCCTCGTCGACGCTGATCAGCCGGCCGGTCTTGGTGACGCTGTCGAGCACGGTGTCCATGTCGATCGGCGAGAGCGTGCGCAGGTCGACGATCTCGACCTCGACGCCTTCCCGGGCCAGCGTCGCGGCCGCCTCGAGCGAGCGGTGCACCATCAGCCCGTAGGTGACGATGGTCGCGTGCTTGCCCTCGCGCACGACGTTGGCCTCGCCGAAGGGGATCGCGTAGGCGCCCTCGGGCACCTCGCCCTCGAGCGCGTAGAGGTTCTTGTGCTCGCAGAAGATCACCGGGTCGTTGTCGCGGATGCTCTGGATCAGCAGGCCCTTGGTGTCATAGGGCGTGCTCGGGCACACCACCTTCAGCCCCGGGATGTGGGTGAACACCGGCGTGAGCATCTGCGAGTGCTGCGCGGCGGCGCGGAAGCCCGCGCCGACCATCGCGCGGATCACCACCGGCGTCTCCGCCTTGCCGCCGAACATGTACTTGAACTTGGCGGCCTGGTTGAAGATCTGGTCGAAGCACACGCCCATGAAGTCGATGAACATCAGCTCGGCGATCGGGCGCATGCCGCAGGACGCGGCGCCGATCGCGGCGCCGACATAGGCGCTCTCGGACAGCGGGGTGTCGAGCAGGCGGTCGCCATGCTTGGCGTACAGGCCCTTGGTGACGCCGAGCACGCCGCCCCAGGCGTCCATCTCGCCCTCGCCGCCGGCGCCGCCGACGATGTCCTCGCCGAGCATGATGACCGAGGGGTCGCGTGCCATCTCCTGGTCGATGGCCTCGTTGATGGCCTGCTTGATCGTGATCTTTCTTGCCATGGCAGTCTCCTAAGCGTTCGTGGTGCGGGGGTGTCTCAGTAGGAGACGTAGACGTCGGTGAGCAGGTCGGCGGCGGTCGGCAGCGGCGCGGCCTTGGCCTGGGTGACCGCGTCCTCGATCAGGCCGAGCACCTGGTCGTCGATGGACTTCAGCTCCGAGGCGCTGATCACGCCGGCGCCGGTGACCTGGGCCGCGAACAGCTTCAGGCAGTCCTTGTTGGCGCGGTTGTCCTCGTTCTCGCCGGGGGCGCGGTAGGTCTGCGCGTCGCCCTCGAAGTGGCCGAAGAAGCGGACCATCTTGCACTCGAGCATCGACGGGCCGCCGCCCTCGCGGGCGCGCTTGACGATCTCGCCGGCGGCCTCGTAGACGGCGAAGAAGTCGGTGCCGTCGACGGTGACGCCGGGCATGCCGAAGCCGGAGGCGCGGTCCACGTAGCTGTCGACCGCGGTGCCGTACTCGCGCGAGGTCGACTCGGCGTAGCCGTTGTTCTCGATGACGAACAGCGCCGGCAGGTTCCACACCGCGGCGAGGTTCAGGCTCTCGAGGAAGGTGCCCTGGTTGGACGCGCCGTCGCCGACGAAGCAGATCGCGACGTCGCTGGCGCTGCCGCTCTTCTTCGCCCGGTACTTGGCCGCCAGCGCCGCGCCGCACACCAGCGGCGCGCCGGCGCCGAGGATGCCGTTGGCGCCCATCATGCCCTTGGACAGGTCGGCGATGTGCATCGAGCCGCCCTTGCCGTTGCCGCAGCCGCCCTTCTTGCCGTAGATCTCCTTCATCATCGCCACGACATCCACGCCCTTGGCGATGCAGTGGCCGTGGCCGCGGTGCGTGCTGGCGATGCGGTCGCCGTCGCCGAGGTGGCTCATGATGCCGACGGCAGTGGCCTCCTCGCCGGCGTACAGGTGCACGAAGCCGGGGATGTCGCCGCGACCGAAGTCGACGTGCAGGCGTTCCTCGAATTCACGGATCGTGCGCATCGTGCGGTAGCACTGCAGCAGCGCGTCCTTGCCGAGCGGGAAGGGATTGGTCGCAGCCATGGTCTTGTCTCCTGTCAGGCGTGGCGGAAAGGGTGGTGGAACAGGCCCGCGCTTGCCGCGATGTGCAGGCAACGGGCCACGTCCACGGTGGGGAAAGCGTTGTCGCGCAGCGTGAGCTGCACGCGGTCGCCGGCTTCGAAGGGCAGCTCGCGCTCGCCATCGAGGGCGACGATGCCGGCGTCGAGCTCGACGCTGAAGGCGCGGCCGGCCGGCATCGGCTCCCAGCCGGCGATGCCGACCTCGCTGACGAGGCCGGGTGCGATCGGCGCCTGCAGCCGCACGCGGCGCGTGGCGGGGTCGTCGCTGAGCGCGATCGCGAGGCCGTGCGGCTCGCGCCGCCCGACCGGCTGCAGCAGCCCGCCGATCGCCGACAGGCCGATGGCCTGCGGATCGGCGAAGGTCAGGTAGGCGGCCGCGAGATGGTCGGTCTTCCAGACCGCACGCGCGCCGATGTAGCGCTCGCGCGAGATCACCGCGTCGACCAGCGCGATGTCGCGCCGCTCGCCGCCGTTGATGCTGATCTCGAGCAGCTTGTTCGACGCCAGCGCCTGCTCGGCGCTGAGCCGACCGGTCGCATACAGCCCGACCGCGAGCGCGGCGATGGTCGGCTCGCGCATCTCGGGGAAGGCATTGTTGGTGCCGGTCGACAGGCCGGCGATCGGGATGTCGGCACACTCGCGCACGACGGCGCGGTGGGTGCCGTCGCCGCCCAGCACGATCAGCGCCTTGACGCCGGCCGCGCGCATCATCCGCGCGGCGCGGAAGGTGTCCTCGACGCTCGAGGTCGGCTCCATGTCGAGGAACTCGAGCGCCGGATAGCCATGCTGCTGGCGCCGGTCGCGCGCCAGGTTGCGCGTGAGCATCGCGCGGATGCCGGCCTTGTCCGGCATCATCAGCACGCGCTCGACGCCGAGCGCGTGCAGCGTCGTCAGCAGGCGCATGACGATGTTCACCCGCTCCGCGATCTGCAGGTTGCTGGCGTTGGCGATGATGCGGCGGATATCGCGCGCGGAGATCGGATTGGCGATGATCCCCACGCACGCGTCCGTGGGCGCAGCCGTGAAGGGCATGCTGGTCTCCAGGTCGGTGGCGACCCTTCAGCGCAAGCGCCGTGCCATCGCCCCGCGTGCGCTCGCAAGCGCTTGATTCCCCTGGGAAGCGGTGCGCCGTGCGCGGTGCGCGGGCCCGGCGCGCGGCCTCAGGCCGCGACAGTTGCGACAGGCCGCGGTGCGACAGACGTTGCAGCGTCGCGCGTGCCGGCCTGGCGCAGCGCGGCGAGCGCAGCGGCGTGGTCGGGCGCCTCGCTCATCTCGCGCACGAGCTGGGCGTGCAGCACGCGGTGGCGCGCGTCGAGGACCAGCAGCGCCGGCGCGAGCAGGCCCTTGAGCGGGCCGCTGACCAGGTCGACCCCGTAGGCGCGCGCGAAGCCGGCGCTGCGAAAGCTCGACAGCCGCACCGCGCGGCCGTCGGCCTCGCGCGCGCCCAGGCGCGGCCCGGCGAAGGGCAGGTCGGGCGAGATGGTGATCAGCACCGCCTCCGGCCAGGGACGCAGCAGCTCGATCAGGCGCAGCGTGGCGGCCGCGCAGCTCGGCAGCTCGAGACTGGGAACGATGTTCAGCAGCTTGCAGCGCGCGCCGAAGTGGTCGAGCCCGACTTCGCTCAGGCTCTCGGTCGCGAGCGTGAAGCGCGGCGCTTCCTGGCCGCACTTGGGCAGCGTGCCCTCGGCGTACATCGCCGTGCCGTGCAAGGTGAGGCGGGTCATGCGGCGCATTTCTGCAAGCCACATGCCACGCCCGGCTCGGGCCACGCGCGCCCCAAACGAACGAGCCCGGCGTCGGCCGGGCTCGTGGGGCTCAGGAGCCAGGACGCGGGGGGCGTCCTGCTCGGGTCAGGAACGGCGCCTCAGGTGCGCGTCGTCAGCGCCTGGCCGAGCCGCTCGGACAGCAGGCCCATCACCGCACCGGCGACGATCGACACCAGCACCCAGCCGAGCTTGACGTCCAGCGGGGCGCCGGCGCCGAAGAACGAGGCCGCGCCGATGAAGGCGCCCGGGATGAAGCTGAACAGGCCGATCTTGGAGATCTGGACCAGCGCGCCGCCGAGCAGCGCCAGCAGCACGCAGAAGATCAGCAGGCCGACGCCCTGCACGCCGCCGCCGAGCTGGCCGTTGAGCCAGACGGCCAGCGCCGAGAGCAGCGCGCCGGCGAAACCGGCGGCGATCGCCTTCGTCAATCCGGCCTTGCCGCCACCCGCGGCGAAGAACGAGGCCCAGGTCAGGAAGGTGACCCAGGTCATCACCTTCGGCTCCAGGTAGCCCAGCGTGGCAAAGCACCAGACGCCGACCAGCAGGGCGACGCTGAGCGAAATCGCATTCAAGGCATTCATCGATTTGTCTCCAAGGGATGGTGGTGGCCGCCGGATCGGCGGGCTGGCGGATCGCGCCGGCGCGAGTGTAGGGGGGGGATGTCGAGGCGAAGTAATGACGGAATGCCTCAGCGGCGCGCCTCAGTGAAACCACTATCCAGCGAGGGATGCGGCAGCGCCGGGACGGGCGCGCGGCGGCCCTGCCGGCCCGCGTGCAGTGCCGCGTTCAGCGCGGGCACGATGCGCGCGGGCGCGTCGCCGAGCACGCGCACCGCGCACACGCCGTCGGCGCCGCAGCGCGCCGCCGCCTCGAACTGCGCCGCCTCGAGCAGGCCGCCGATCGCGACCACCGGCGCCCCCGCCATCGCACACCACCAGGCCAGGTTGTCGAGCCCCTGCGGCCGCCAGGGCATCGCCTTGGTCAGCGTCGGCCAGACCGGCCCGCAGGCCAGGTAGCGCGGCGCCATGGTTCGGGCCCGTGCCAGCTCCCACAGGCTGTGCGAGCTGATGCCGAGCGCCAGTCCGCTGGCCCGCAGCGCGGCGCGGCCGCTCTCGCCGAGCGCGAGCAGGTCCTCCTGGCCGAGGTGCACGCCCGCGGCGCCGAACCGCTGCGCGAGCTGCCAGTGGTCGTTGACGAACAGCATCGCGCCGACCGCCTCGCAGGCCGCGATGCTGTCGCGCACCTGGGCCTCCAGGTCGGGCGCGGCCTTGAGCCGCAGCTGCACGGTGCGCACCCCGGCGTCCAGCAGCCGCCGCACGCGCGCCGCGCTGTCGACGATGCCGTAGAGATCGAGCGGGCGGTCCGGCGCCGGCGCCGCGGGGGCGAACACCGGCGCCTCGCCCCAGGACAGCCCGGGCAGCAGCGTCGGATCGGGTGGCAGCGGCGCGGCCTTGACCGGCCCCGCGCCCTGCCCGGCCGCGTGGCCGCGGCGCAGCGCCTGCAGCGTCGCCATCTTCGCGAGCACCAGCGCGTCGGCCGCGACGAAGCCGAGCGCGAGCGCCGCCGCGGCGCTGCTGGCGTAGGTGCAGCCGGTGCCGTGGTGATGCGGCGTGGCCACGCGCGGCGCAGCCAGCCAGCCCTCGGCCTGCGGCGTCGCGATCCAGTCGAGCACGAGCGCGTCGTGGTCGGCACTGTCCCCGCCGGTGACCGCGACCGCCTGCGCGCCCAGGCCGCGCAGCGCGCGTGCGAGGGCCGGCGCGTCGTCCGCGCCGGGCGTGCGGCCCGCCAGGCGCTCGGCCTCGCGGCGGTTCGGCGTCACGAGCGTCGCGCGCGGCAGCAGCGCGTCGCGGTAGGCGGTGAGCGTCGCGTCGTCGGCGAAGCCGCGGCCGCTGCTGGCGGCCAGCACCGGGTCGACCACCAACGCGACCGGCCCGGCCTCGCGCAGCCGGTCGATCCAGCGCGCGACGGCCCGCACGTGCTCGGCGCTGCCGAGCAGCCCGGTCTTGACGACGCGCGGCGGCAGGTCCTCGGCCAGCGCCTCGAGCTGGGCCTCGAGGAGTTCGGCCGATACCGGATCGACCCGCGTGACCGCGCGCGAATGCTGGGCCGTCACGGCCGCGACCACCGGGCACAGGTGCACGCCCAGCGCGTCGGCCGCGCGCTGGTCGGCCGCGAGACCGGCACCGCCGGCGCTGTCGGCCCCCGCGATGCTCCACACGACAGGGATCTCCGGGCTGGGACTCATTGCAAGGCCTCCATGGCATCGAAGCACTCGGGCCCGCGCCAGGCCCGGAACAAGCCGGTGGACACCGCGGATGCGGCGCCGCCGGTCCGCCGGTGTCGCCCTCTCGAGGGGGTGACACCGCCGTCGCTTCGGGGGTGGGTCATTCGATCGTGAAGGGATGGCCGAGCACCGGCGTGCTCGCGACCGCAAAGTCCTGCGGGGCCATCACGCCGGCGCGCCAGCCGGCGCGGCCGGCCTCGATCGCGAGCCGGAAGGCCTGCGCCATCGCGACCGGCTCGCGCGCCTGCGCGACCGCGCTGTTGAGCAGCACCGCGTCGTAGCCCAGCTCCATGGCCTGCGCGGCATGCGAGGGCGCGCCGATGCCGGCGTCGACGATCAGCATGGTGTCGGGCAGGCGCTCGCGCAGCGTGCGCAGCGCGTGCGGGTTCAGCAGGCCCTGGCCGGAGCCGATCGGCGCGCCCCAGGGCATCAGCAGCGGGCAGCCGGCGTCGAGCAGGCGGCGGCACAGCACCAGGTCGTCGGTGCAGTAGGGGAAGACGGTGAAGCCGTCGCGCACCAGCTGCGTCGCGGCGGCGAGCAGCTCGAAGGGGTCGGGCTGCAGCGTGTGCTCGTCGCCGACGACCTCGAGCTTGATCCAGGGCGTGCCGTAGAGCTCACGCGCCATGTGCGCGAGCGTGATCGCCTCCTGGGCGTTGCGGCAGCCGGCGGTGTTGGGCAGCAGGCGCGCACCGGTGCGCGCGAGCACCTCGCGGATCGCCGCGACGAAGCCGTTGTCCCCGGCCGCCGCGAGGCTGCGCTTGAGCCCGACGGTCACGACCTCGGCCCCCGAGGCGAGGAGGGCCTCGGCCAGCACGGCCGGCGACGGGTAGCCGGCCGTGCCAAGCAGGAAGCGGCTGGCGAGCGTGACGGCCCCGACCTGCCAGGGGTCGGCATCGGAGGGCGGGAGCGGGGCGGTTTTCTGCAGCATCGGAACTCTCCGCGGCGGCGGCCTCAGCCGCCGACGATGGGTTGGAACAGCAGCACGGTCTGGCCGTCCTGCAGGATCTCGCGCTCGCGCGCGGCACGCGGCACGAAGCGGCCGTCGACCGCCGTCGTGACCGCCTCCGGGACCGGCACGAGCCGCGCGACCAGCTCGGCCAGCGTGCTGCCGGCCGGCAGGCGCTCGTGGCGGCCGTCGTCGAGCCGCACGGTGATCGTGGTCTTGTCGCTCATCGCCCCTCCGGATCAGAGGGCGGCGGGCTCGCCGAGCCAGGCCGCGAGCGCGTCCTCGACCAGCGCCGGGGCGAGCAGCCAGCCGTGGCGGAACAGGCCGTTGATGCGCAGCAGGCCGGGCGCCACCTCGACGCGCGGCTCGTGGTCGGGCAGCGCCGGGCGCAGGTTGCGGTCGAGCCGCAGGATGCGCGCCTCCTGCAGCGCCGGCATCACGCTGTGCGCGGCGGCCATCAGCTCGACCGCGCTCTTGAGCGAGACCTCGGAGCGGTCCTCGCTCTCGATCTCGCTGGCGCCGACGATCAGCGTGTCCTCGGCGCGCGGCACGAGGTAGACGCGGTGGCGCGGATGCAGCAGCCGCAGCGGCCGCGTCAGGCCGTGGCCGGGCAGGCGCAGCCAGACCGTCTCGCCGCGCACGCCGCGCAGCGGCCACTCGCGCCGTGCGCCGAGCCCGCGCACGTCGAAGACCGCATCGAACTGGCGCCAGCCGCTGCGCGCCCCCTCCAGGTGCAGGGCACCCGCCTCGACCGCGTTGACGCGGCAGCCCCAGTGCCATTGCACCGAGGCCGCGCCGGCATAGAGCGCGCGCAGCGCCTGCACCGCGTCGATCTGGCCCTCGCCGGGCAGCAGCCAGGCCTGGGCCGCGCCCTGCAGCGCCGGCTCGAGCCCGGCGAGTTCGCTCGCGCTCAGCGCCACCGGGCCGGGCTGCGCCGCGCTCGCCGCCGGCAGGCGCGCGAGCAGGCGCTGCGCGCTGCCGAGGTCGGCGCGATGGGCCAGCAGCAGGCTGCCACGCGCCGCGAAGGCCGGCGGCTCGGGCAGCGCGGCGACGATCTCGCGCCACAGCGCGATCGAGCGCCAGCCGAGGGCGGCGACCTGCTCGCTGCCGACGTCGCGCTCGGCCAGCGGGCTGAGCATGCCGGCCGCGCTGAAGCCGGCCGCGCCCTGGCCGTCGAAGCGCGGCTCGGGGCCGCCGGCCGGGTCGAACACGCTGACGCGCCAGCCCTGGGACGCGAGCCGCCAGGCCAGCAGCCGCCCGAGCAGGCCCGCCCCGGCGATGCCGAGATGCAAAGCCGCCACCGCTCAGCCCTCGGCGCGGATCGGGATGTAGAGCTCGCCGCCGCCGGCCTTGAACTCGGCCGACTTCGCGGCCATGCCGGCGTCCAGGGCCTCGCCCTCGCCCACGCCGCGCTCGGCCGCGTAGTCGCGCACCTCCTGCGTGATCTTCATCGAGCAGAACTTCGGCCCGCACATCGAGCAGAAGTGCGCGACCTTGCTGGCGTCCTTGGGCAGCGTCTCGTCGTGGAAGTCGCGCGCGGTGTCGGGGTCGAGGCCGAGGTTGAACTGGTCGGTCCAGCGGAACTCGAAGCGCGCCTTGGACAGCGCGTCGTCGCGGGCGCGCGCACCCGGGTGGCCCTTGGCGACGTCGGCCGCGTGCGCGGCGATCTTGTAGGCGATGATCCCCTGCTTGACGTCGTCGCGGTCAGGCAGGCCCAGGTGCTCCTTCGGCGTCACGTAGCACAGCATCGCGGTGCCCATCCAGCCGATCATCGCCGCGCCGATCGCGCTGGCGATGTGGTCGTAGCCGGGCGCGATGTCGATGGTCAGCGGTCCCAGCGTGTAGAACGGCGCCTCGTGGCAGTGCTTGAGCTGCTCGCTCATGTTGGCCTGGATCATGTGCATCGGCACATGGCCCGGGCCTTCGATCATGGTCTGCACGTCGTGCTTCCACGCGGTCTGCGTCAGCTCGCCGAGCGTGCGCAGCTCGGCGAACTGGGCCTCGTCGTTGGCGTCGGCACCGCTGCCGGGGCGCAGGCCGTCGCCGAGCGAGAAGCTCACGTCGTAGGCCTTCATGATCTCGCAGATCTCGTCGAAGTGCGTGTAGAGGAAGCTCTCCTTGTGATGCGTGATGCACCACTTGGCCATGATCGAGCCGCCGCGCGAGACGATGCCGGTGCGGCGCTTGGCGGTCAGATGGATGAAGGGCAGGCGCACGCCGGCGTGGATGGTGAAGTAGTCGACGCCCTGCTCGGCCTGCTCGATCAGCGTGTCGCGGTAGATCGCCCAGGTCAGGTCCTCGGCGACGCCGCCGACCTTCTCGAGCGCCTGGTAGATCGGCACCGTGCCGATCGGCACCGGGCTGTTGCGCACGATCCAGTCGCGCGTCGTGTGGATGCTCTTGCCGGTGCTGAGGTCCATCACGTTGTCGGCCCCCCAGCGGATCGCCCACACGAGCTTCTCGACCTCTTCCTCGATGCTCGAGGTCACGGCGGAGTTGCCGATGTTGGCGTTGATCTTCACGAGGAAGTTGCGGCCGATCGCCATCGGCTCGACTTCCGGGTGGTTGATGTTGGCGGGGATGATCGCGCGGCCGCGCGCCACCTCGTCGCGCACGAACTCCGGCGTGATCAGGCCGGACGGCAGCGCCGCGCCCAGCGCGTTGCCGGCCAGGCGCTGCTCGCGCTCGGCATCCAGCAGGTACTCGCGCATCCACTCGCGCCGGCCGTTCTCGCGCAGCGCGACGTACTCCATCTCGGGCGTGACGATGCCGCGCTTCGCGTAGTGCATCTGCGTCACATTCAGGCCTGCTTTCGCGCGGCGCGGTGCGCGCTGCAGCGCCGCGGCGTCGGCACGCAGGCGGCGCAGGCGCTCGGACTCCTCGTCACCGCTCTTGCCGCCGTCGTCGAGCGCCTGGCGCGCGCGCCCCTCGTAGCGTTCGGTGTCGGCACGTTCGGCGATCCACGCGTCGCGCACGCCGGGCAGACCGCGCCTCACATCGATGGCGGCCGTCGGGTCGGTGTAGGGACCGGAGGTGTCGTACAGCGAGACCGTCTCGCCGTTCGTCAGCGCGACCTCGCGCAGCGGCACGCGCAGGTCCGCGCGGCTGCCTTCGAGGTAGGTCTTGCGGGAGGCGGGGAACGGTTCGCGCGTCAGCGTCAGCAGTTCGGCCAGGCGTTCAGGGGCGTTCATGGTGAATCCTTCGTGGCGGGTCTGTGCTCCGAAGGTCGTCCCATGAAGCGCCAACACTCGATGCGAGTGCCAGTGCCGAGGGTGTGACGGCTCTCCTTACGCCGGTACTAACCGGGTCAAGTTCGCGGGTTCGGCTTTCGCCATCTCAGCACGCACCATGCGTGCACCCCGGAGCAGGCTGGCATTGTGGGTGGCGCGAGAGCGCGATGTCAACGCATTGCTGCATTGCAATGCCCTGCGACAGATGTCGCAGGGACTGGCACGTTCACGCGACACCTGTCGCATTCGCTCCACCGTGTGGCACCTTGAACAGTGCCCGGCACGACTCTCGCTATATCCCACGGGGGTTAATGCTGTACCGGGGGCGCAGTGCCAACTCGATGATCGAGTGAGCGCTCGGCGCCCACCGGCAGCTCAGAGCTTGCCAGCAGAGCAACCGGCCCAGGAGACAGCAATGGCCAATGCATTGACACGCCACATCGACAATGTCATCGCCATCGGTACCGGCAGTCGCTCGGTCGACGGCCCCGAAGCCCTGGTGCAGAAGTCCTGGGCCCGTTGCATGACGAAGCATGGCCTCGACCCGACGCGGCCGACCCCGGCGCGCATCCTGCCGTCGCACGAGGTCCGCGAGCACCAGCAACGGCTCGAGGGCTTCCTGCGCGTCGCGCGCTCGGGCATGGAGGAGCTCTACCACCGTGTCGCCGACCTCGGCTACATGCTGCTGCTGACCGATGTCGACGGCATCACCGTCGACTACATCGGCAACCCCTCGACCGAGCCCCAGCTCAAGGCCGCCGGCCTCTACCTCGGCGCCGACTGGAACGAGGCGCATGCCGGCACCTGCGGCGTCGGCACCTGCATGATCGAGCGCACGACGATCACCTGTCACCAGGCCGAGCATTTCGATGCGACCCACATCGCGCTGACCTGCACCTCCGCGCCGCTGTTCGCGCCGGACGGCGAGCTGCTGGGCGTGCTCGACATGTCGGCGCTGCGCTCGCCGGAGGCGCGCGAGAGCCAGCACCTCGCGCTGCACCTCACCTCGATGTACGCGCAGATGATCGAGGACGCCAACTTCCTGCGCAGCTTCGGCCGTCACTGGGTCCTGCGGCTCGGCCGCGCCAGCGGGCTGGTCGAGGTCTCGGGCGAGGTGATGTTCGCCTTCGACGAGGACGCCGTGATCGTCGGCGCGAACACCGGCGCGCGCCGGCGCTTCG
>DATMJX010000187.1:0-2441 GCA_035553715.1 Methylibium sp. | reverse complement strand
CCTCCCAGGCGCGGGTGGGTGATCGCTCATCCCCCGAGGTGCTCAGGCTGACAGCAGCGGCTGCACGAAGGCGAACCAGCCGCCGGTCGCAAACAGCACCACCGAGGCGATCCACACGCGCCGCGACAGCGTGCGCGTGCGCAGGCAGGCGGCGCGGCGCACCGGGTCGATCGGGCAGGGCGCCGAGCGTGCGCGCCACTGCAGCGCGCCGGCGAGCAGCAGCATGGCGGCGGCGGTGCCGAACACCGCGCCCTTGTGCTCGCTGAGCCAGACGAGCTGCGGCAGCGCGGCGACCAGCGAGGACAGCGCCGCACCGGCACCCAGCGCCACCAGCAGCGCCGGCAGCGCGCAGCACACCAGCGTGCCGCTGCTCGCGAACAGCGACGCGCAGGCGCTCCACGTGCCGGCGCGCAGCGGGTCGGCCTCGCTCACGGCCGGGCCTTCGCGGCGGCGCGCAGCGCCTCGACCGTGTCGGCCACGGTCTCGACCTTCACCACGTCGTAGCCGGCGTCCTTGACCTCGGCGCGGACCTTGTCGATGTCGAGCGTCTGGCCGTCCTTGATCTGCACCGCGACGATCTTGTCGGCGAGGTTGACGTAGACCGCCTCGGTGGCCGGCATCGCCTTGAGCTTCTTCTCGATGCCCTGCGCGCAGAAGGCGCAGACCATGCCGTTGACGGTGAGCTTGGTGGTGGTCGCGGCCTGCGCCGCGGTGAGCGCCAGCGCGGCGGCGAAGAGGATGAGGGGACGCTTCATGGGGCGCTCCTTTCAGAAGATGTACATGACATTGAAGCGGGCGTCGCCCTCCTGGTTGGCGCCCGCCTCGACGAACCAGCCCTTGTTGATGAGCCTCAGCATCGGCGTCCACTCGACCTGTTCCGACAGGCCGCGCATGCGCCGCGCCTCGAGCACGAGCCAGGGCTGGGTCTGCTCGTACTCGACGTTGTAGAAGGAGAAGCCGGCACGCAGCGCCGCGTAGTCGTGGTTGACGCCATCGGCGCGGTACAGCCGCGCAAAGGCGGCGACGTAGACGCGCGTGGTCTCGTAGTCGAGCTGCAGGCCCGGCGCCCACAGCGTGCGGGTGCCGGCGAAGTCGTTGCCGCGCAGGCCACCGACGCCCATCACGAACCAGGCGTTGGCCTGGGCGTGCGGCAGGTTGATGCGGTGCACGAGCCGCGTGTAGTTCACTTCCGCGATCTCGCGCCTCAGGCGGTTGTCGTCGGAGCGCATGGTGAGGCCGCCGGCGCCGAGCGCGTCGCGCGCCGTGAACGCGTGGTTGATCCAGGCCTCGCGCCAGCGCGGGCCGAAGTCGCCCATCGCCATCTGGCTGTCCTTGAAGCCCATCGGGCCGGCCTGCACCGCGCCGGCCCCGGCCAGCAGCAGCGCAGCGACGGCGCGGCGCCTCGTCACGGCAGCCGCTCCAGCGTGACGCCGATGCGGCCGGGGGCCGTCGCGTCGCTCCACATCCAGCAGTAGTCTTGGTCGAGCGGAGCCTCGAACGTGGCCTCGCCCGAGGCCGCTTCGCTGCGCACCGGCATGCGCACCGCCTTGCCCTCGTGGTAATGGAGGTTGAACTTCAGCGGCTGCGCGGCCTGCCAGCGCCAGCGGATGCGCTCGCCCTGCTTCAGCGGCGTGCAGGCCTCGGCGAACTGCTTCGGCGCGATCGGCAGGTCGGCCTCCCAGCGCCCCTGGGCATCCCAGGTCACGGGCACGAGCCCGGCCTGCGCCGCGATCGGCAGTGCGGCCAGCAGCAGCGCTGCGGCGCGGCCGTTCACTTCACGACCTCGATCGCGGTGACGGTGTAGGCGCCGTCGACCTTGTCGGCCGAGAAGCGCACCTTGTCGCCTTCCTTGACCTTGGCGAGCAGCGCCGGGTCGGTGACGCGGAACACCATGCTCATTGGCGGCATGTCGAGGTTCTTGATTTCGCCGTGCTTCAGCGTGATCTTCTTCTGCACGGCGTCGATCTTGCGCACCTCGCCCTCGGTCATGGCCTGGGCCAGCGCGAGGGTCGCGGCGCCGAGCAGCAAGGGAGCGGCGAGCAGTCGTCGGATCATCGGTCTCTCCTGGTTGGGGGTCAGCGGTAGCTCTGGTAGACGACGGTGGAGCCGTCGCGGCGCACCAGCAGCACGTCGTAGGGATCCTTGCGGCCGCCGTACTCGGGGCCGTCCATGCCGGGCGAGCCGATCGGCATCGCCGGCACCGCGAGGCCGACGGCCGCGGGCTTGTCCCGCAGCAGGCGCTGCACCTCGCGCGCCGGCACATGGCCCTCGATCGCGTAGCCACCGACGCGCGCCGTGTGGCAGGAGCCGTAGGCGATCGGGATGCCGAGCGCGGCGCGTGCGTCGGTGTTGCCCTGCTCGTGGGTGCGGACCCTGAAGCCGTGGGCCTCCAGGTGGCGGATCCAGTCCTTGCAGCAGCCGCAGGTCGGGCTCTTCCAGAC
>DATMJX010000186.1:0-4920 GCA_035553715.1 Methylibium sp. | reverse complement strand
CGCAAAGGCCGATGTCGAGATCACGCTGATCGACCGCACCAACCACCACCTGTTCCAGCCGCTGCTCTACCAGGTCGCGACCGCGGGGCTGTCGGCGCCAGCGATCTCGGGGCCGATCCGCCACATCCTGCGCAAGGAGATGCAGCGCGGCCACCTGACCATCCTGCTCGGCGAGGTCACGCGCATCGACAGCGTGCAGCGCAGCGTCGAGCTCGATGGCGGCAAGGACCAGATCCCCTACGACCACCTGATCGTCGCCGCCGGCGCCACCCACAGCTACTTCGGCCACGACGACTGGGCCCAGCACGCACCGGGCCTGAAGACCCTGGCCGACGCCTTCACGATCCGCCGCCGCGTGCTGCTGGCCTTCGAGCGCGCCGAGCGCAAGCACGATGCCCGGGCGAGCATGACCTGCCTGACCTTCGCCGTCGTCGGCGCCGGGCCGACCGGCGTGGAGATGGCCGGCATGATGGCCGAGATCGCCCACCACACCCTGCCCGACGAGTACCGCCACATCGACTCGCGCAAGGCCCGCGTTCTGCTGATCGAGGGCGGCCCGCGCGTGCTGTCGGCCTTCAGCGAGGAACTGTCGGCCAAGGCCCGCAGCCAGCTCGACGCGCTCGGCGTCGAGGTGCACCTCAACGCCAAGGTCAGCAACATCGACGCCGAGGGCCTGGACTACGACGGCCCGGACGGCCCGGTGCGCATCGACACCAAGACCATCGTCTGGGCCGCCGGCGTCGCCGCCTCGCCGCTCGGCCGCTCGCTGGCCGCCAGCAGCGGCTGCGAGACCGATCGTGCCGGCCGCGTCGTCGTCGAGCCCGACCTCAGCGTGCCCGGCCACCCGGAGATCTCGGTGGTCGGCGACCTGGCCGCGGCGCTGAGCCACCCGCGCAAGGGCGCGCCCAGCCCGGTGCCCGGCGTCAGCCCCGGCGCCAAGCAGATGGGGCGCCACGCCGCGAAGAACCTGCTGCGGCGCCTGCGCGGCGAGCCGACCGAGCCCTTCCGCTACATCGACTACGGCGCGCTGGCCACCATCGGGCGGCACTCGGCAATCGCCGCGGTCGACGTGCCGGTGCTCGGCAAGATCCAGTTCAGCGGCAGCCTCGCCTGGCTGTTCTGGCTGTTCGTGCACATCTACTTCCTGATCGGCTTCCGCAACCGGCTGGTGGTGCTGAGCGACTGGGCCTGGGCCTACTTCAGCTTCGAGCGCCAAGCCCGCGTGGTGGCCGACCCGGAGACGCCGACCCCGAGCAAGGCCGTCCGCTGAACCCCGGCGGGCCGGCTTCCTAGAATCGGCGGGACCGGACGCGGCCGACCGCGTTCCGGTGAAGGAAGCCGATGGACACCCGCACCCACCCCGCCCGCGCGCGGCTCGCCGCGCTGCGCGCGAGCATGGCCGAGCACGGCCTCGACGCCGTGCTGCTGCCCTCGAGCGACCCGCACCTCTCCGAGTACCTGCCGGCGCACTGGCAGGGCCGCGAGTGGTTCTCCGGCTTCACCGGCTCGACGGGCACGCTGCTCGTGCTGGCCGGGCGTGCCGCGCTGTTCACCGACAGCCGCTACTGGGTGCAGGCCGAGACCGAGCTGGCCGGCAGCGGCATCGAACTCGTGCGGCTCGGGGCCCCGGGCGTGCCCGGCCAGACCGAATGGATCGCGCAGGCCCTGCAGCGCGGCCAGGTGCTGGCGGTCGACGGCGCCGTGCTCGGACTGGCCGCGGCGCAGGCGCTGCGCAGCACGCTCGAGGCCGACGGCATCCGCCTGCTCACCGAGGCCGACCCGCTGGCCGACGCCTGGCCCGAGCGCGCCGCGCTGCCGGGCGCGCCGCTCTACGAGCACCGCGCGCCACAGGCGCCCACCCCGCGCGCGAGCAAGCTCGCGCAGCTGCGCGAGGCGATGGCCCAGCGCGGCGCCAGCCACCATCTGATCTCGACGCTCGACGATCTCGCCTGGCTGTTCAACCTGCGCGGCTCGGACGTCGACTACAACCCGGTCTTCCTCGCCCATGCGCTGATCGACCGGCAGGGCGCGGCGCTGTTCGTCGGCGCCGGCAAGGTCGACGCGGCGCTGGCCGCCGTGCTCGCGGCCGACGGCATCGCGCTGCGACCCTACGAGGCGGCGCGCGCGGCACTGGCCGCGCTGCCGGCGGGCAGCACGCTGCTGCTCGACCCGAAACGCGTGACGCTGGGCTTGCGCACCGCACTGCCGGAGGGGGTCGCGGTGGTCGAGGCGACCAACCCCACGACGCTGGCCAAGAGCCGCAAGAGCGCCGCGGAGGCCGACTTCATCCGCGCGGCGATGGAAATCGACGGCGCGGCGATGTGCGCCTTCTACGCCTGGCTCGAGCAGGCGCTCGGCCGCGAGCCGATCACCGAGCTGACGATCGCCGAGCGCCTGAGCGCCGAGCGCGCGCGCCAGCCCGGCTACGTGGGCCTGAGCTTCCCGGTGATCGCCGGCTTCAACGCCAACGGCGCGATGCCGCACTACCGCGCCACGCCCGACGCGCACGCGACGATCAGCGGCGCGGGCGGCGTCGGCGCCGACGGCCTGCTGCTGATCGACTCCGGCGCCCAGTACCTCGGCGGCACCACCGACGTGACGCGCGTCTGGCCCGTCGGCACGCCGAGCGCGGCGATGCGGCGTGACTACACCCTGGTGCTCAAGGGCCTGCTCGCGCTCAGCCAGGCGCGCTTTCCGGCCGGCACGCCCGGCCCGATGCTCGACGCGCTGGCGCGCGCGCCGCTGTGGGCCGCGAGCCTGGACTACGGCCATGGCACCGGCCACGGCGTCGGCTATTTCCTCAACGTCCACGAGGGACCGCAGACGATCAGCAAGGCGCTCGTCGCGCCCGACATGGCGCTGCAGCCGGGCATGGTCACCAGCATCGAGCCGGGGCTGTACCGGCCCGGACGCTGGGGCGTGCGCCTCGAGAACCTGGTGCTCGCGGTCCCGGCGCCCGCCGACGAGTTCGGTGACTTCCTCGCGTTCGAGACGCTGACGTTGTGCCCGATCGACACGCGCTGCATCGAGCGCGCGCTGCTGCGCGACGACGAGGTCGCGGCGCTGGAGCGCTACCACGCCACGGTGCGCGAACGCCTCGCGCCGCACCTGACCGGCGCGCCGCTCGACTGGCTGATGACACGCACCCGGCCCCTCTGAGGGCGAGGGCCGGCGGTTTAATTTCGCGCTTTCCCCGCCCCGCAGCGGGGAGCGCCGGGTTACAACCATGCTCACAGTGGAACGCGCGCGTCCCATGCCTCTCACCGACCGCTTTGCGCTCAGCACCCGGGTGGCCGTCGCCGCCGGACTGCTGCTGCTGGCCTTCAGCGTCGGCTACGCGATCCTCGCCTGGCGCACCGTCAAGCAGGAGCAGGTCGAGCGCCTGCAGACGGTGCTGGAGATCGCGCAGAAGGCCACGAACGCCTACTTCGCCGAGTTCGACGCCGCGCTCCAGGTGCTGGCGCGCGAGGTCCAGGCCGACCCCGAGCACCGCGACCCCGAGCGCACGGTCGCGCTGCTGCGGCGCTTCAAGGAATTGCGCCCCGACATCACCGCGCTCAACCTGCTCGATCTCGAGGGCGGGGTCGTCGCCACCGCGAGCGCGCCGGCCCGCGCGGCACTGCCGCCGCTGACGCACGTGCGCTCGCCCTCGTTCGCGGAGTTCCTGGCGCGGCTCGGGCCGGCAACGCGCACCGACCTGGGCCGGCCGCTGCAGGGGCGCATCGACACCGGCTGGTATTTCCCGATCCGCCATGTGCTGCGCGACGGCCAGGGCCGGCCGACCGGCGTCCTGTCGGCCACCCTGCCGGTCGAGGTGCTGCAGCGCTTCTGGAGCGATGCCCCGGTGGTCTCGAGCGCCGCGATCGGCCTGGTGCGCGACGACGGCTACCTGATCAGCCTCTACCCGCGTCCGGCCGGGGGCGATCTGGCCACGATCTACGGCCAGCCCCGGGTCAGCGCGGCCCTGCTCGACGGCATCGCGGGGCGCACCCGCTACGCCGAGGGCCACTCCGGGGTGCTGCCGGAGCTCGGCGCCTATGTCTTCACGCGGCTGACCAACTACCCGGTGACGATGTTCGTCGTGACACCGATGGCCAACTACTGGCTGCAGTGGTGGAGCACGGTGCGCGTGCCCTACGCGCTGCTGGCGCTGCTGGCGGTCGCCGGTGCGCTGGGCCTGCGCGCGCTGCGCGCGCACGAGCGCGCCCTCGAGGCCGAGCAGCAGCGCACCGAGGACGCGCTGGCCGAGAAGCGCCTCGCCGAGCAGGCCAACCAGACCAAGTCCGAGTTCATGGCGCGCATGAGCCACGAGCTGCGCACGCCGCTGCACGCGATCCTCGGCTTCGCCCAGCTGCTGCAGCGCGACGCAACGGGCACGCTGCGCCCCGATCAGCAGCGCGACCTGACCCATGTGCTGCATGCCGGTCACCACCTGCTGTCGCTGATCGACGACCTGCTCGACCTCTCGCGCGTCGAGGCCGGCACGCTGCGCATCGAGACGGCCGACGTCGACGCGACCGACGTGGTGCGCGACGCGATGCACCAGGTCGCGGTGCAGGCCGGGGCGCGCGACATCGCCATCGCCCTCGACGCCGGCCCGGCGCCCTTGCCTGCGGTGCGGGCCGACCCGACGCGGCTGCGCCAGGTGGTGCTGAACCTGCTCTCGAACGCGGTCAAGTACAACCGCCCGGGCGGCCGCGTCACGGTCCGTCTGCGGGCGCTCGACGGCCGCCTGCACCTGACGGTGAGCGACACCGGCCCGGGCCTGACGCCGCCACAGATCGGCCGCCTGTTCCAGCCCTTCGACCGGCTGGGGCGCGAGGGCAGCGCCACGCCCGGCACCGGCATCGGCCTGGTGATCGCGCGCAGCCTGGTCGAGCTCATGGGAGGCTCGCGACCGTCAGCGAGCCTCCCATGAGC
>DATMJX010000185.1:0-5475 GCA_035553715.1 Methylibium sp. | reverse complement strand
GGTCCTGGGTCACCTCGACGCTCGCGGTCACCGAGAAATTGACCAGGTTCGCCGGTGCGGCCGTCTCGGCCCGCGCCGCGGCGCTGCCCAGCGCGAGCGCCAGCAGCACGGCGATGCGTATGCGGTTCGTGTTCATCGTCTCTCTGCGCGAATGCGGCCGGGCCGCGGAGCGCGCAGCTTGCCGCAATTCGGCCGCGCTTGCCCGCCCTGCCGGACAAGCGCAATATCTGTAACAGCGGGTCAGGTCGGGATTTTTCCCGCTTCGCCCTGCGCACAATCGCCTCTGTTACAAATATGGAGAGGCCACCCATGAATGCCACTGCCAGCAATGCCCAGCGCCCCGATCGCATCGTCGTCGTCGATGACGACGCGCGCATCCGCGACCTGCTGCGCCGCTACCTGACTCAGGAAGGCTTCGAGGTGCTGCTCGCCGAGGACGCCAAGGCGCTCAACCGCGTCCTGACGCGCGAGACCATCGACCTGATCGTGCTCGACCTGATGCTGCCCGGCGAAGACGGCCTGTCAATCTGCCGCCGCCTGCGCGCCAACAACGACACCACGCCGATCATCATGCTGACGGCCAAGGTCGAGGACGTGGACCGCATCGTCGGCCTGGAGGTCGGCGCCGACGACTACCTGCCCAAGCCTTTCAATCCCCGCGAGCTGCTGGCGCGCATCCACGCCGTGCTGCGCCGTCGCCCGACGCTGGAGCCCCCCGGCGCACCGGCCAAGGAACCGCAGACCGTCACCTTCGGGCCGTTCGAGTTCGACCTGGCGCTGCGCCGCCTCAGCAAGGATGGCGAGCAGATCGCGCTGACGACCGGCGAGTTCTCGATGCTCAAGGCGCTCGTGCGCCACCCGCGCCAGCCGCTCAGCCGCGACAAGCTCGCGCAGCTCGCGCGCGGGCGCGAGTTCGAACCCTTCGACCGCAGCCTCGACGTGCAGATCTCGCGCCTGCGCAAGATGATCGAGCCCGATCCGGCGCAGCCGCGCTACATCCAGACGGTGTGGGGCGTCGGCTACGTGTTCGTGCCGGACGGCACGGCCTGAGCGGACGCCCTGCCGAAGCAGCCCTGCGCCGATGGCCCAGACCGCCTCCCACACCGCCCGCAGCCGACGCGCCGAACGCATCGTCGAGCGCCTGAACCCGCGGCCCTGGTGGCGCCCGCGACTGCCGCGTGTCGCGCTGAGCCTGTTCTGGCGCACCTTCATCCTGCTGGCGCTGCTGCTCGGTGGCGGGGTGTTTGCCTGGGTGCAGACCTTCCGCGCACTGGAGTTCGAGCCCCGCGCGGTACAGGCGGCCCAGCAGATCGCGAGCCTGGTGAACCTGTCGCGCGCGGCGCTGCGCTACGCCGACGCGATCAACCGCGTCACCGTGGTCAAGACCATGACCGACCAGGAGTCGGTGCGCGTCGTGCCGCGCGAGCCGCGCGACCACTTCGAGCCCTTCGAGGTCGACCGCTTCAGCCGCGCGGTGGGGCAGGCGCTGCGCTCGCGGCTCGGGCCGGACACGATGGTGGCCAGCAGCGTCAACGGCGTGCCGGGCCTGTGGGTGGGCTTCAACATCGAGAACGACCCCTACTGGCTGCAGGCCGACCCGAAGCGCCTCGAGGCCGTGGCCGGCAGCACCTATTTCGTCTGGACCACGATCGCGCTGCTGGCCACGCTGCTGGGCTCGGCGGCGATCGCCGGGCTGATCAACCGCCCGCTCAAGCAGCTGTCATTTGCCGCCAGCCGCATCCGCGACGGCGAGTACGAGTCGCGCCTCGACGAGGAGACGATGACCGCCGAGATCCGCGAGGTGAACATGGGCTTCAACCGCATGGCGCGCGAGCTCGCCAAGGTCGACGAGGACCGCGCGGTGATGCTCGCCGGCATCAGCCACGACCTGCGCACGCCACTGGCGCGCATGCGTCTCGAGGCCGAGATGAGCGTCGTCGACGAGGAGGCCAAGCGCAACATGGCGGCCGACATCGACCAGCTCGACGCGATCATCGACAAGTTCATGGACTATGCGCGCCCGGGCGAGGTCAAGCTCTCGCCGGTGCACCTGTCGGGCGTGGTCGACCGCGAGATCGCGGCCTTCCGCGACCCGACGCAGATCGTGATCGAGAGCCGCGTCGCGATCGACACCAAGGTGATGGCCGACGACACCGAGCTCGGCCGCGTGCTTGCCAACCTGTTCGAGAACGCGCGCCGCTACGGCCGCAGCCCCGAGACCGGCGTCGCGCACGTCGTGGTCAGCTATGCGCGCACCGGCCCCTGGGTGATCGTCAGCGTGCGCGACCACGGCCCCGGCGTGCCGCCGGAGAAGCTCAAGCAGCTCACCACGCCCTTCTTCCGCGGTGATGCGGCGCGCACCGCCGCCACCGGTGCAGGCCTCGGGCTGGCGATCGTCGAGAAGGCCGTGCAGCGCATGGACGGCAGCTTCGACGTCGCCAACGCGCCGGACGGCGGGCTGGTCGCGCACATCCGGCTGAAAAAGGCGCCCTGAGCCATCGCGCGATCGGATCGACCGCCGGCCGGGATCGAGCCCGGCGAGTTACGCCCCAGCGCACGACGACGCCTCGAGAAACGCTGCCCCTCCGAGGGCAGCACCCTTGCGCCTGTCAGCGCAGCGGCGCCCCGGTCTTCGACTGGATCTCCTCGCGCGTCACGCCCGGCGCCAGCTCGACGAGCTTGAGGCCTTCGGGCGTCACGTCGATCACGCCGAGGTCCGTGATGATGCGGTCGACCACGCCGACCCCGGTCAGCGGCAGCGTGCACTTGGGCAGGATCTTCAGATCCGTCGTGCCGTCCTTCTTCTTCGCGACATGCTCCATCAGCACGATGCAGCGCTCGACGCCGGCGACCAGGTCCATCGCGCCACCCATGCCCTTGACCATCTTGCCGGGGATCATCCAGTTGGCCAGGTCGCCGTGCTCGCTGACCTGCATCGCACCAAGGATGCTGAGGTTGATCTTGCCGCCGCGGATCATCGCGAAGCTGTCGTGGCTGCCGAAGATCGACGAGCCGGGGATGGTCGTCACGGTCTGCTTGCCGGCGTTGATCAGGTCGGCGTCGACATCCTCCTCGGTCGGGAAGGGACCGATGCCGAGCATGCCGTTCTCGCTCTGCAGCCAGACCTCGATGCTCGAGGGCACGTGGTTGGCCACCAGCGTCGGGATGCCGATGCCGAGGTTGACGTAGAAGCCGTCCTGCAGCTCCTGGGCGGCGCGCGCCGCCATCTGATCCTGGGTCCAGGGCATATCAAGCCTCCCGACGAGTCGCCTCTAGGGAGGCTTGCGCCCCCTCGGGGGGCAGGAACGAAGTGACGTGGGGGTAGTTCATTTCAGACTCCCTTGCTCTCGGTGATGGTGCGCTTCTCGATGCGCTTCTCGGGGCTGGCGTTCAGCACCAGCCGGTGCACGTAGATGCCCGGCAGGTGGATGTCGTCAGGCGCCAGCTCGCCGACCTCGACGATCTGCTCGACCTCGGCGACGCAGATCTTGCCGGCCATCGCCGCGGCCGGGTTGAAATTGCGCGCGGTCATGCGGAAGCGCAGGTTGCCGGCGGTGTCGGCGACATGCGCCTTCACCAACGCGACCTCGGGGTTCAGCGCGCGCTCCATCACATAGGTGTGGCCGTCGAACTCGCGCAGCTCCTTGCCCTCGGCGACGATGGTGCCGACGCCGGTGCGGGTGAAGAAGGCCGGGATGCCGGCGCCGCCGGCGCGCAGCTTCTCGGCCAGCGTGCCCTGCGGCGTGAACTCGAGCTCGAGCTCGCCGGCCAGGTACTGGCGCTCGAACTCCTTGTTCTCGCCGACGTAGCTGGAGATCATCTTCTTGATCTGGCGCGTCTCGAGCAGCTTGCCCAGGCCGAAGCCGTCGACGCCGGCGTTGTTGGAGATGACGGTCAGGTCCTTCTTGCCGGAATCGCGCAGCGCATCGATCAGCGCCTCGGGAATGCCGCACAGGCCGAAGCCGCCGACGGCCAGCAGCTGGCCGTCGCGGACGATGCCGTCGAGCGCCGCCGCGGCACTCGGGTAGAGCTTGTTCATGGGGTGTGCTCCTCGCTGGATGCAGCCGGAAGGGTACTACGTATGCGCATACGTAAAATCGCCTAAGGAGCCTCCTGCATAGCGCATGCCAGACCCGACCCCGATCGACTACCGCGCCGCCTTCGAACTCGCCCCGGTCGGCATGGTGCTGTCGCGCCACCGCGTGATGGTCGACTGCAACCAGGCGGTCGCCGAGATGTTCCGCGTGCCGCGCGAGGCGCTGATCGGCCAGTCCTTCCAGCTGCTCTACCCGAGCGTCGAGGAGTTCGAGCGCACCGGCGCGCGCATCGTGCTGCAGCTCGACCGCGCCGGCCGCTATGCCGACGACCGCATCATGAAGCGCGAGCCCGGCAATCCGGCCGGCGAGCTGTTCTGGTGCCACGTGATCGGCCGCGCCCTGAACCGGGACACGCCGCACGAGGCCGGCATCTGGAGCTTCGAGGATCTGTCCTCGCGCCGGCCGCTGACCGGCAGCGGCCGCGGCCACCTGACGACGCGCGAGCGCGAGGTGGCGGCACTGCTGACCGAGGGCCGCACCAGCAAGGAGATCGGCAAGGCGCTCGGCATCAGCCCGCGCACGGTCGACATCTACCGTGCGCGGCTGCTGCGCAAGTACGGTGCGGGCGGCACCGCCGAGCTCGTCACCAAGCTCGTCGGTGCCTGAGCGGGTTCAGATCCGCTCGAAGACGGCCGCGATGCCCTGCCCGCCGCCGATGCACATCGTCACCAGCGCGTAGCGCCCGCCGGTGCGCTGCAGCTCGTAGAGCGCCTTGGTCGCGATCACCGCGCCGGAGGCGCCGATCGGGTGGCCGAGCGCGATCGCGCCGCCGTTGACGTTGGTCTTGGCCAGGTCCAGGCCCAGGCCGCGCTGCACGGCGATGGCCTGCGCGGCGAAGGCCTCGTTGGACTCGATCACGTCGATCTGGTCCAGCGTCAGGCCGCCCTTCTTCAGCGCCAGCTTCGAGGCCGGGATCGGACCCTCGCCCATGATCTCGTTGGGCACGCCGGCCACTGCGTAGGAGACGAGCCGCGCGATCGCCTTGTAGCCGTCCTTCTCGGCCGTCGCGGCGTCGCCGAGCACGAAGAAGGACGCACCGTCGTTGATGCCGGAGGCATTGCCCGCGGTCACGCTGCCGTCCTTCTTGAAGGCCGGCTTCATCTTCGCGAGCGACTCGACGGTCGTGCCGGGCTTGCAGTGCTCGTCGGTGTCGAACACGACCTCGCCCTTCTTGGTCTGCTTGACGATCGGCACGATCTGGCTCTTGAAGCGGCCCTCGGCGATCGCCGCCGCGGCGCGCCGGTGCGATTCGGCGGCGAGCGCGTCCTGCTCCTCGCGGCTGATGCCCCACTTGGCGCACAGGTTCTCGGCGGTGATGCCCATGTGGCCGACGCCGAAGGGGTCGGTCAGCGTCGCGACCATGATGTCGATCATCTTC
>DATMJX010000184.1:0-20799 GCA_035553715.1 Methylibium sp. | reverse complement strand
CCGTGCAGCAGGCGCCGGCCGCCGCCTGCTGCACGGTCTGCAGCACGCAGCCGGCCTCGGCGGTCAGCGTCAGGTTGGCGGCGTCGAGCGTGCGGATGCGGTTCAGCCGGCCCAGACTCAGCAGCACCTGCGTGCCGCTGCCGTCGGGCACGCCGCCGCCGACCAGGCCGGTGTTGCCTCCTTGCGGGACCAGGCTCGTGCCGTGGGCGGCACAGGCCCGCACGACGGCCGCCACTTCGGCGGTGCTGGCGGGCCGCACGACGGCGAGCGCGCGGCCGCGCCAGCGCTTGCGCCAGTCGAGCTCGTAGGCGGACAGGTCGCCGTCACTGAGGACATGCGCCGCGCCGACCGCCGCGCGCAGCGCTTCGAGCAGCGCGATCAAGCGGCCGGCTGCTTGAGCCGCCAGCGCACGTGCGCCGCACAGGCGGCGAACAGCGCGAGGCACAGCAGCACCTCGATGGCAGCGAGCACCGCGCTCAGCCCCCGGTCGCTGGTCGCGCGCACGACGCCCTCGGTGAAATAGAGCCAGACGAACAGCGTGACCCAGCGGTAGGTATAGAGCCTGCGCCGCAGCAGGCCGGCCAGCGGGACGAGGAGCGGGAGCACCTTCAAGGCGAGCAGGCCGCTGCCGGTGGGCGCGAGCCACAGCTCCCAGCCCAGGCCGAGCAGGATCAGGCCGATCAGGCTGCCGACGGCGACGGCCCGCGTGGCTTCGGTGGCATTGCAGGGATACATGGCTGGCATCATATCGAGCATGACTGTCCCCGACGCCGCGCGCGAGGGCTGGCGCGAGCGGCTGGAGCTGCTCGTCCAGACCCTGCAGACCTGGCCCTGGCTCGATACCCTCAGGACGCTGCGCCAGCGCTTTCGCGAGGATCGACTCGGCCTCACCGCCTCGAGCCTGACCTTCACGACCACGATCGCGCTGGTGCCGCTGGCAACGGTGACGCTGGCGATCTTCAGCGCCTTTCCTATCTTCTCGCAGTTCCAGGGCGCACTCGAGAAGTACTTCATCCAGAGCCTGGTGCCCGACGGCATCGCCAAGCCGGTGCTGGCGGCGCTGACGCAGTTCGCCGGCAAGGCCCACCGGCTCGGCAGCGCCGGCCTCGTCTTCCTCGTGCTGACTGCGATCGCGCTGATGCTGACGATCGACCGCACGCTCAACGCGATCTGGCGCGTGCGCCAGCCGCGCCCGATCGCGCAGCGCGTGCTGGTCTACTGGGCCGCCGCGACGCTGGGGCCGCTGCTGCTGGGCATCAGCCTGACGCTGACCTCCTATGCGATCTCGGCCTCCAAGGGCTGGGTCGGCGCGATGCCCGGAGGGCTGAGCCTGTTGCTCAACACCATGGAGTTCGCGTTGCTCGCCGGCGCGATGGCTGGGCTGTTTCACTACGTGCCTAACACCGAGGTGCGCTGGCGCCATGCGGTGGCCGGCGGCGTGTTCGTCGCGGCCGGCTTCGAGGTCGCCAAGCGCGGCTTGGCCTGGTACCTCAGCGAGGTGCCGAGCTACAACACGGTCTACGGCGCCTTCGCGACGGTGCCGATCCTGCTGGTGTGGATCTACCTCGGCTGGCTGATCGTGCTGTTCGGCGCGGTGATCGCGGCCTATGCGCCCAGCCTGCTGATGCGTGTCGTGCGGCGCCCGCCGACGCCGGGACACCGCTTCACGCTGGCGGTGCAGCTGCTGCGTGAGCTCGCACAGGCACGCTCGTTGTCGACCCATGGGCTCGGTGCGGCCCAGCTCACCGCCGCGCTGCGCACCGATCCGCTGCAGATCGAGCCGCTGCTCGACGCGCTGGTCGCGCTCGACTGGGTCGGTCGGCTCGACGAGGAGAGCGACAAGCGCCTCGTGCTGCTGTGCGACCCGGCGGTGACCAAGGTCCAGCCGCTGGTCGCTGCCTTGCTGCTCGAGCCGACACCTGCCTTGCGCGGCTTCTGGCAACGTGCAGGCTTCGGCGAACTCACGCTCGCCGAACTGCTTGACTGAACTCCGCCGCACCATGGTGCAGCGGCTGCATTGTGGGCTATATTGGGATGCCGAATTCCCGAGGAGCCGAGCATGAGAGTCAGTGACATCCTGCGCGTCAAGGGCGGCACGCTGTACACCGTCACGCCCGACCAGACGCTGGCCGAGGCGTCGGCCACGATGGCCGAGTTCGACATCGGCTCGCTGGTCGTGATGGAGCATGGCGAGCTCGTTGGCATCCTCACCTTCCGCGAGGTGATCCTCGCACTCACGCGCAACGGCGGCAGCGTCGGTGAAACGCGCGTGCGCAGCGTGATGGACGATGCGCCGCTGACTTGCACGCCGGAGACCGAACTCGACGAACTGCGCCGGCTGATGCTGGGCAAGCACGCGCGCTACACGCCGGTGCTGTCGAACCGCACGCTGATGGGCGTGATCTCCTTCTACGACGTCGCCAAGGCGGTCGTCGAGAGCCAGGATTTCGAGAACCGCATGCTCAAGGCCTACATCCGCGACTGGCCGGCCGGGGCCGAGGACGAGCAGGCCGCCCAGCAACAGCAGTGAGCGTGCGCGCCTGACGCCGGCGACGACGCTGCAGGCGCGCGAGGTCAGCGCCCGTCGCGGGCCGGCTGTCACAATGGGTGCTCATCCTGTACCTGCCTGCGCTCCATGTCCGGCTCCACCCTCGGCCACCTGTTCCGCGTCACCAACTTCGGCGAATCCCACGGCCCCGCGATTGGCTGCGTGATCGACGGCTGCCCGCCCGGGATGGCCTTGTCCGAGGCCGACATCCAGCCCGAGCTCGACCGCCGCCGCCCCGGCACCAGCCGCCACGTCACGCAGCGCAACGAGCCCGACGCGGTCGAGATCCTCTCCGGCGTCTACGAAGGCCTGACCACCGGGGCGCCGATCTGCCTGCTGATCCGCAACACCGACCAGCGCAGCAAGGACTACGGCAACATCCTCGACACCTTCCGCCCCGGCCACGCCGACTACACCTACTGGCACAAGTACGGCCTGCGCGACCCGCGTGGCGGCGGGCGCAGCTCGGCGCGCCTGACGGCGCCGATGGTCGGCGCCGGCGCCATCGCCAGGAAATGGCTGCGCGAGCAGCATGGCGTCGGTTTCCGCGGCGGCATGGCCGCGCTCGGGCCGATCGAGATCGCCTTCGAGGGCTGGGAGCACGTGGGCGACAACCCCTTCTTCGCGCCCAATGCCAGCCAGATCGCCGCGCTCGAGGCCTATATGGACCAGCTGCGCAAGGACGGCGACTCGGTCGGCGCGCGCATCGTCGTCGAGGCCACCGGCGTGCCACCGGGCTGGGGGGAGCCGCTGTTCGACAGGCTCGATGCCGACATCGCCCACGCGATGATGGGACTCAACGCGGTCAAGGGCGTCGAGATCGGCGCCGGCTTCGCGAGCGTCGCGCAGCGTGGCTCCGAACATGGTGACGAGCTCACGCCCGCCGGCTTCGCCAGCAACCACGCCGGTGGCGTGCTGGGTGGCATCAGCAGCGGGCAGGACATCCGTGTCGCGATCGCGATCAAGCCGACCAGCTCGATCCGCACGCCGCGTCGCTCGATCGACCGGGCCAACCAGCCCACGACCGTCGAAACCTTCGGGCGCCACGACCCCTGCGTCGGCATCCGTGCGACGCCGATCGCCGAAGCCCTGCTGGCCCTGGTGCTGATGGATCACGCGCTGCGCCATCGCGCGCAGTGCGGCGACGTGCACTTGCCGGTGCCCCCGATTCCGGCGGCGGCGCCTTAGTCCCCCCGATGAGCGCCGCGGCCAGGGCCGCAGCGCTCAGTGCAGCAGCGGACGCAGCGCCTGCAGCAAGGGCTCGGGCTCCGTGGGCTTGGGGACGAAGGCGTTCATGCCGGCCGCACGGTAGCGGTCGGCGTCGCGTCGTGCCGACGCCGAGGAGATGCACAGGATCGGCGTCGCGGCATCGCCCCGGGCGGCCTCGTGGGCGCGGATGCGCCGTGTCGCCTCGGCGCCTGACAGCACCGGCATCTTGTCGTCCATCAGGATCACGTCGTAGGGCAGGGCCGTGCTGCGCGCGCGCTCCACGGCCAGCGCGCCGTTGTCGGCCTCCTCGACATGCGCGCCGGCCTGCTGCAACCAGGTGGTCACGAGCAGGCGGTAGACCGCGTCGTCGTCGACCACCAGCAGGTGCGTTCCATGCAGTGGCGGCGGGTCGGGAGGCGGCCGCAGCGCGGGCTCGTCGCCGACCTCGGCCAGCGCGTCAGGGTCCAGCACGGTGATCGCGGTGCGCGAGACGCGGATCAGGCCGCACTGCGCCAGCTTCTTCAGCTCGGTGTTGACCTGCTGGCGACCGGCGCCGAGCATCGCGGCGAAGTCGGCCTGCGACAGCCGCATCGACAGCATCAGGCCCTCGGGCCGCGGTGTGCCGAAGCGCCGCGCGAACTGCAGCAGCTGGCGCTGGATGCGCCGGCCCAGCGGCAGCGTGACCGCGTCGCGCAGCCGGTCGTAGAGCTGGCGGCTGCGCAGCGCCATCTGGCGCATCAGGACGTCGGCCAGGTGAGGGTGGCGGCGCAGCGATGCGGCCACCAGCGGGGTCGAGATCGTCAGCAGCACCGCGTCCTCGTGGACGCGCAGGTCGTGGGTGTGCGGCCCGCCGTCGGTGATCGGGATCAGGCCGTGCACATCGCCGGCACCGAGAAAGGCGTAGACATGGGGGGTGCGCCCGCCCAGGCCGCGGCCGACGGCGACCACGCCGTCGACGACCAGCAGCAGGCCGTCGCAGCGCTCGCCGTAGCGGTGGATCAGCTGACCGCGCGGGGTGTGTTGCAGCCGCCCCGAGGCGACCCAGTGACCCAGCAAGGCCTGGGCCTCCCCGTGTGCGAAGAAGCGCTGCAGCTGTGCGCCCGCCAGAGCGCGGTAGGCCGGACCGGGCTGCCGCCTGTCCGAGCGTCTGTTCGCGGTCGTCGCCATTGTTGTTGTCGTTGCCTGGAGCCCCCGGCACGTGCCGGGTGAGGCCCGTGCCGGGCAGCGCGGCCCGCCTGTGTGACTTGTTGCCACTCTAGGGGGATTTGCACCGCAACCCGGCCCCCCCGTGGTTGACAGGGGACGGCAGATTCGACTTTGTGTCGGCTAGCCGACACAGCGGCACCGACACGGCCACGCCGCTTGCGGCACGGCGCTCCGCCCGCTCTGGCCGGGAAGGTGCGAGGGGCGTGCCCGACGACACGAGAGCAGGCGCGGGCCGGCATGGGCCGGCCGGCGACCGAGACACCACCGCGCGCAGGAACGGGGTCGCCGGCCCGCCGGGGCCTGGCGACAGGCTGCCTCAGGCGTAGTCGGCGACCGGCACGCAGCTGCAGAACAGGTTGCGATCGCCGTGCACGTTGTCGATGCGACCGACCGGGGACCAGTACTTGTCACGCCGCAGCGAGGCGAGCGGGTAGGCCGCGTCCTCGCGGGTGTAGGCGTGGGACCAGTCGGCCTGGAGCAGCACCGCGGCGGTGTGCGGCGCGTTCTTCAGCGGGTTGTCCCCCTGCGGCCACAGCCCTTGCTCGACCTTCGTGATCTCGGCGCGGATCGCGATCATCGCGTCGCAGAAGCGGTCGAGCTCGGTCAGCGATTCGCTCTCGGTCGGTTCGACCATCAGCGTGCCGGGGACCGGAAAGCTCAGCGTCGGGGCGTGGAAGCCGTAGTCGATCAGGCGCTTGGCGACGTCCTCGGCCGTGACGCCGCTCGTGTCCTTCAGCGGGCGCAGGTCCAGGATGCACTCGTGCGCGACACCGCCGCCCTTGACGCCCTCGACGTTGCCGCTGAAGTGGATGTCGTAGTGCTCCGACAGCCGTGCGGCGATGTAGTTGGCGTTCAGGATCGCGGTCTCGGTGGCGGCCGTCAGGCCCGGGGCGCCCATCATGCGCATGTACATCCAGCTGATCGGCAGCACCGCGGCATTGCCCAGCGGCGCGGCCGAGACCGGGCCGACGGCCACCGGGTGGGCATCGGTCGACGCTTCGCCGGGGCGCTTGGGCAGGAAAGGCACGAGGTCCTCGACCACGCACACCGGGCCGACGCCCGGCCCGCCGCCGCCGTGCGGGATGCAGAAGGTCTTGTGCAGGTTCAGGTGGCTGACGTCGCCACCGAACTCGCCCGGTGCCGCGACGCCGACCAGCGCGTTCATGTTCGCGCCGTCGACGTAGACGCGGCCACCGAACTGGTGGACGAGGGCGCACAGCTCCTTGACGTGGGCGTCGAACACGCCGTAGGTCGAGGGGTAGGTGATCATCACCGCGGCCAGGCGCGGGCGGTGCTGCTCGCACTTCAGGCGCAGGTCGCCGAGGTCGATGTTGCCTTCGGCGTCGCACTTCACCACGACGATCTGCATGCCGACCATCTGCGCACTGGCCGGGTTGGTGCCGTGGGCCGATTCGGGGATCAGGCAGATGTCGCGCCACTCCTCGCCGCGCGAGGCATGCCAGGCGCGGATCGCCAGCAGCCCGGCGTACTCGCCCTGCGAGCCGGCATTGGGCTGCAGGCTGATGCCGGCGTAGCCGGTGGCCTGGCACAGCCAGCGCTGCAGCTGCTGGTCGAGCTCGGTGTAGCCGGCGAGCTGCGCGGCCGGCGCGTAGGGGTGGACATGCGCGAACTCCGGCCAGGTGATCGGGATCATCTCGCTGGTCGCGTTGAGCTTCATCGTGCACGAGCCCAGCGGGATCATCGTGCGGTCGAGCGCGAGGTCCTTGTCGGCGAGGCGGCGCAGGTAGCGCAGCATCTCGGTCTCGCTGTGGTGGGTGTTGAAGACCGGATGGCTGAGGAAGTCGCTGCTGCGGCGCAGCTCGGACGGGATCAGCGGGTCGGCCCCCTTGTCGAAGCGGTCCAGCGCCGGCAGCGCCTGCCCCGGCTTCGCGAACCAGGACCACAGCCGCGTCAGCTCCTCGCGCCGCGTGGTCTCGTCCAGCGTGATGCCCACATGGGCCGGCGACACGCGGCGCAGGTTCGCCCCCTCGCACAGGGCGCGGGCGATCACCGTCTCGGTGGCCGCGCCGGTTTCGACGGTCACGGTGTCGAAGGCGCTGTCGTGCACCAGCGTGCAGCCCAGCTCCTCGAGACCTTGCGCCAGGATCGCCGTGTAGGCCGCGACGCGCAGCGCGATGCGCTTGAGCCCCTGCGGGCCGTGGTAGATCGCGTACATGCTCGCGACCACGGCCGGCAGCACCTGGGCCGTGCAGATGTTCGAGGTCGCCTTCTCGCGGCGGATGTGCTGCTCGCGCGTCTGCAGCGCGAGTCGATAGGCGGTATTGCCCTGCGCGTCGACGCTGACGCCGACCAGCCGGCCCGGCATCGAGCGCTTGAACTCGTCGCGGCAGGCCAGGTAGGCCGCGTGCGGACCACCGGCGCCCATCGGCATGCCGAAGCGCTGGGTCGAGCCGACGACGATGTCGGCGCCCCATTCGCCCGGCGGGAGCAGCAGCGTCAGCGCCAGCGGGTCGGCCGCGGCGACGAAGGCACCGTGCTGCGCATGCACCGCCTCGGTCAGCGCACGCAGGTCGTGCACGGCGCCGGTGCTGCCCGGATACTGGGCCAGTGCGCCGAAGCACTCGCCCTGCTTCACGAGCATCGCCAGCTCCCCGACGACGAGCTCGATGCCCAGCGGCTCGGCGCGGGTGCGCAGCACCTCGATCGTCTGCGGGTGGCAGTCCTCGGCGACCAGGAAGCGCGCGCTCTTGGACTTGACGCTGCGCTTGGCCAGCGTCATCGCCTCGGCGGCGGCGGTGGCCTCGTCGAGCATCGAGGCGTTCGCGATCGCCATGCCGGTGAGATCGCAGACCAGGGTCTGGAAGTTCAGCAGTGCCTCCAGGCGGCCCTGGGAGATCTCCGCCTGGTAAGGCGTGTAGGCCGTGTACCAGGACGGGTTCTCGAGCACGTTGCGCAGGATGACGCCGGGCGTCAAGGTGCCGTGGTAGCCCTGGCCGATATAGCTCTTGAGCACCTGGTTGCGCCCGGCGAGCGCGCGCAGTTCGGCGAGCGCCTGGGCCTCGCCCACCGGCGCCGGCAGGCCCATCGTGCGGCTGCGCGCGATGCTCGCCGGCACGATGGCCTCGATCAGCGCACGGCGCGAGGCCGCGCCGATCACCGACAGCATGCGGGCCTCGTCGGCGGCATCCGGGCCGATGTGACGCGCGGCGAACTCGGCGGCGTTCTCGAGCTGCTCGAGCGGCAGGGCGGTGGGCATCAGCATGGCAGGGGCTCCGGGTTCGGTATCAGGGCGCGCGGGCCGGCGTCACAGGGTCTTGAGCAGGGCGTCGTAGGCGGGGGCGTCCATCAGCGTCTCGAGCTCGGCCGGCGCCGCCACCTTGACCTTGAAGAACCAGCCGGCCGCGAGCGGGTCGGTGTTGGCGAGCGCCGGGTCGGCGCGCAGGGCCTCGTTGACCTCGACGATCTCGCCGGCCACCGGCATGTAGAGATCGGCCGCGGCCTTGACCGATTCGACGACGCCAGCCACCTCGCCCTTGGCGAAGCTCGCACCGACCGCGGGCAGGTCCACGAACACCACGTCGCCGAGCGCGTCCTGCGCATGCACCGTGATGCCGACCGTCGCGGCAGCCGGGTTGGCGGTGTCGATCCACTCATGGTCGGGCGTGTACTTGAGGGCCATCGGAAAACTCCTGGAAGGGTTGCGGGGCAGCGAGTATCGGCGTCAGAGGCGGACGTAGCGGCGAGGCACGAAGGGCAGCGGCGTCACGCGCATCGGCAGGCGCTTGCCGCGCACCAGCGCGTAGACCTCGGCGTGTGCGGCGGTGTGGTTGGCCGGCAGCCGCGCCATCGCGATCGGCTGGTCGACCGTCGGCGCCAGCGTGCCGCTGCTGACATGGCCGAGCTTGTGGCCCTGCGCATCGACGATCTCGGCCCCTTCGCGCACCGGCACGCGCTCCAGCCCGACCAGGCCGACGCGCTTGCTGTGCGCGCCGTGGGCGAGCTGGGCGTCGATGGCGTCCGCACCCGGGTAGCCGCCGGCGCGCGCGCCGCCGGCGCGCCGCAGCTTCGGGATCGCCCAGGCCAGCGAGGCCTCGACCGGGCTCGTGGTCGCGTCGATGTCGTGGCCGTACAGCGGCAGCCCGGCCTCCAGGCGCAGCGTGTCGCGCGCGCCCAGGCCGGCCGGCGCGACCTCGGGTTGGGCGAGCAGGGCACGCGCCAGCGCGTCGGCGGCATCGGCGGGCACCGAGATCTCGAAGCCGTCCTCGCCGGTGTAGCCGGAGCGGGTGACGTAGCAGTCTGCGCCGGCCAGCGCGAAGGCTCCGCCGGTCATGAAGGACAGGGCCGCGACGCCCGGGGCAAGCCGCGCCAGTGCCGTCACCGCCTGCGGCCCCTGCAGCGCGATCAGCGCGCGCTCGGCCTGCAGCTGCACGCCGCAACGGTGGCCGACATGGGTCTGGAGGTGGGCGAGGTCGGCCGCCTTGCAGGCGGCGTTGACGACGACGAGGAAGTCGTGTTCGCGGCGCGTGACCATCAGGTCGTCGAGCAGGCCCCCGGCGCTGTTGGTGAAGTAGCCGTAGCGCTGCTGGCCCGGCACGAGACCGAGCACGTCGATCGGGATCAGGCTCTCGAGCGCCTTCGCGGCCTCGGCCGGCTCGGCGGCGTGCACGCGCACCTGACCCATGTGCGAGACGTCGAACAGCGCCGCGCTTGCGCGGCAGTGGCGGTGCTCGGCGATCAGCCCGCGCGGGTACTGCACCGGCATCTCATAGCCGGCGAAGGGCACCATGCGGGCGCCGAGTTCGACGTGCAGCGCGTAAAGTGGTGTGCGCAGGAGCGCAGTGGTGGTTCCGGACATGCGACGGGCGTCTCGAGGGCATCAGGGCCACCTCCGTGGAGGTGGTGCTTGTGGCCCTCGCTGTCCGGGTACCTGAGAGATTGACGGGTGTCGGCTGGACCTCGACCCGCTTGCCCCTTCGGTGGGCCGCCAACCACACGGCCACTCTCCAGTGAGGAACGCCTCGTTGCCGAAGCGCTTGTCAGTCCTGGGTGCCTGAGCGTTCGAGGAAGACCCCCTGCGCCGTCGGCGGTTCGCTAGGCGAACTCTCTCCTGACAATGTGCATGTTACTTCATGTTTGACGGCCCCCCGGGGGCCGCAGCGGGAAAGGCCCACTCCCCCGGAGTGGTACCAGTCCGGCAGGCGGCGGGAATCGGCCGCCTCACATGCCGGCGTAGTTCGGCCCGCCGCCGCCTTCCGGCGTGACCCAGACGATGTTCTGCGTCGGGTCCTTGATGTCGCAGGTCTTGCAGTGCACGCAGTTCTGGGCGTTGATCTGCAGGCGCTCGGAGCCCTCGTCGCTCTTGACGAACTCGTAGACCCCGGCCGGGCAGTAGCGGATCTCCGGGCCGGCATAGACCGCGAGGTTGATCGCCACCGGCACGGCCGCGTCCCTCAGCGTCAGGTGGGCCGGCTGGTTTTCCTCGTGGTTGGTGTTGCTGATGAACACCGAGCCGAGCCGGTCGAAGCTCAGCTTGCCGTCCGGCTTCGGGTAATCGATCTTCGGGCACTGCGAGGCCGACTTCAGGTAGAGGTGATCGGCCTTCGCACGGTGGATCGTCCACGGCGGCTCCTGGACGCCCAGCTTGGGCAGCAGCCACTGCTCGATGCCGGTCATCAGCGTTGCCACCGTGCGTCCCCGCTTGAACCACTGCTTGAAGTTCTTGGCGCGCTTGAGCTCGGCGTACAGCCAGCTCGCCTCGAAGGCCCGGGGGTAGGCGGCCAGCTCATCGCGCTGGCGGCCGGCAGCGATGGCGTCGAAGGCCGCCTCGGCGGCCAGCATGCCGGTCTTGATCGCCGCATGGCTGCCCTTGATGCGGCTCGCGTTCAGCGTGCCGGCCTCGCAGCCGACCAGCGCGCCGCCCGGGAACACCAGCTTGGGCAGGCTGAGGAGGCCGCCGGCGGTGATCGCCCGCGCGCCATAGCCCAGGCGCTTGCCGCCCTCGAGGTGCTTGCGGATCTCCGGGTGGGTCTTCCAGCGCTGGAATTCCTCGAAGGGGCTCAGCCAGGGGTTGGCGTAGTCCAGGCCGACGACGAAGCCGAGCGCGATCTGCCTGTTCTCGGCGTGGTACAGGAAGCTGCCGCCGTAGGTGTCGGCCTCGAGCGGCCAGCCGGCGGTGTGGACCACCAGGCCTGGCTGGTGCTGAGCCGCCGGCACCTCCCACAGCTCCTTGAGGCCGATGGCGTAGCTCTGCGGGTCGCGGCCCTCGTCGAGCTTGAACTTCGCGATCAGCTGCTGGCCGAGGTGGCCGCGCGAACCTTCGGCGAAGACGGTGTACCGGGCGTGCAGCTCCATGCCGAGCTGGAAGCTGCCGGTGGGCTCGCCGTCCTTGCCGAGGCCCTGGTGGCCGGTGGCGACGCCCTTGACCGCGCCGGCCTCGTCGTACAGCACCTCGGCAGCCGCGAAGCCGGGGAAGATCTCGACGCCCAGCGCCTCGGCCTGCTGGCCCAGCCAGCGCACCACGTTGCCGAGGCTGACGATGTGGTTGCCGTGGTTCTTGAAGCAGTCGGGCAGCAGCGCATCGGGCGTGGCCTTGAAGCCGGATTCGCTGAGGAAGAGGAACTGGTCCGTCGTGACGGCCTGGTTGAGCGGTGCACCCCGTTCCTTCCAGTCGGGGAAGAGCTCGGCGAGCGCGCGCGGGTCCATGATCGCGCCACTGAGGGTGTGTGCGCCGGGCTCCGAGCCCTTCTCGAGCACGCAGACCGAGAGCTCCCGGCCCTGCGCGGCGGCGAGCTGCTTGAGACGGATGGCGGTGGCCAGTCCGGCAGGACCGGCTCCGACGATGACGACGTCGTACTCCATGGCCTCTCGGGGGCCGTACTGTTCGATCAAGGCGTGCGGGGTCATCGTGCCGGTCCTCGGGCGGTCGGAAACGGCCCGAAGTGTACGCGTCGAGTGCACGAAATAGAACGATCGTTCTATTTCGTGCGGACCAATGTCCGTGCGTCGTCGCTCAGATCGGCAGCAGCTTCACGTCCAGCAGCCGCTCGCCGACCCAGACCAGCGCCAGCGCGGCCACAGCGACCGAGCCCGAGCGCAGCGCCCAGCGTGCCGGCGTGGCGCGCCGGCGCAGGGGCCACAGCACGCCCAGCGCGAGGGCGACCACGGCCAGCTGACCGGCCTCGACCCCGAGGTTGAACTGCAGCAGGGCCCAGGCCATCGGCCCCGGCGGCAGGTCGATTTCCAGCAGCGGGCCGGCAAAGCCGAAGCCGTGCACCAGACCGAAGGCGAAGGCGGCAGCGACGCGCCGCTGGCCGAGCAGCGGCCACAGGTTGTCGAGCGCGGCGAGCGCGATCGTCGCGGCGATCAGGGGCTCGATCACGCTCGGCGGCACCGCGACCAGTCGCCAGGCGGCCAGCGCCAGGGTGATCGAGTGGGCGAGCGTGAACGCGGTGACCAGCCCGAGCAGCGGTCCCCACAGCGCCCGGCCACGCGGTGCTGCCATCCCCTCACGGCCGAGGGCGAGCGGCAGCACCAGGCAGACGAGAAAGAGCACGTGGTCGGCCCCGATCAGGATGTGATGCAGCCCGTTGGCGAAGAAGCCGGTGCCTCGCGTTCCCGCGCCCGCGCCCGCGCCGGCGGCGTCGAGTGGCACCGGCGGGTCCCCGGCCGCGAGCGCCAGCACCGAGCCATCGGCACGGCGCAGCAGCCCGCGGTGGGTCGGATCGGCGTCGCGGAACAGGCCGTAGCTCAGCATCGGCACGGCGGCGGCGTCACAGCTGCCGCGGTAGCGCAGCACCGCGTAGGTGGCGTCGGCCTTGCGGTCGAGCGAGAACGCGGCCGGCTCGAGCGTGCAGCGGCCCTCGTCGACCCGCAGGCGGGCGGCCACATGCGCGGCGATCTCGCCCTGGCGCCCGCGCAGTTCGCCCCAGGTCAGGCGGCCGTCGGCGTCGGCGTCGAGGTCGAGCTCGACGTCGAGGTCGCGCAGGGCCACCTCGGCGGTGAGCCGCAGTCGGCCGTCGGCATCGGCCGCCGCGGCGAGGTAGGCGTCGCTCGCCTGGTGGGCCCCCGCGGCCGAGACGAACAGCCCCACCAGCGCGGCAAGCACGAGGCGCAGTCGCAGGCTCATGGACCGCCCCCGTCGCCGCCGAGCCGGGCGTCGAACAGACCGACGCGACGCGCCAGGGCCGCCACCTCGGCGCGGGCCGTCGCATCGCCGGCGGCCCGGGCAGCCCGGTCCATCAGCACGAAGTCGGTGGCCTCGCGCTGGGTGGCGAGGTTGGCACGCGCCAGCGCGAGGGCGCGTGCCGCATCGCGCTCGAGCTCGAGCGCGCGGCGCGCCTGCTCACGCAGGTGCACCGCCTGGGCCGCGGGACGCAGGGCGGCCTGGGCCTGGCGGCTGGCGAGCTCGGCCTGCAGCGCGGCGGCCTCGGGCCGGCCGAGGCTGCGCGCGACGATCGCGCGACGCAGCAGCACCGCATCGCCATCGCCGGCCTCGGGGCCGAGCAAGGCCTCAGCCTCGGGCCAGCGGCGGGCGTCGATCAGCGCGTCGACGAGCGCATGCCGGGTGTAGGGATCGTGTGTTTCCTGCCAGGCGGCCTGGAAATGCTCGATCGCCGTGGCCAGCCGGCCGGCACGCTGCTCCAGCTCACCGAGCGTGGTGCGCAGCCAACCCTGCCAGCCGGGCGGCGCCGGGCGCGCGCCGAGCAAACCGAGCAGGCGTGCGCGCGCCGGGGACAGATGGCCCCGCAGCGCGGCGTTTTCGGCCAGGCAGGCGGCACCGTACAGGGCCTGCACCGCCTCGAGCCGTCGGCAGGCCTCGTCCGAGTCGGCGTAGCGCGCCTGCACGCGGCGCACGGTCGCGAGTGTCAGCAGGGCCTGGGGCTGCTCGGGGGCGACCCGCAGCGCGGCCTCGAGCTCGGCCGCCGCGCCCTCGAAGTCGTGCAGGTGCTGGTGCACCGTGGCGCGCTGCAGCAGCACCTCGAGTGGCGGGCGGGCGGCGCCATTCCAGCGCGCCAGCGCGCCGAGCGCCTGCCCCGCCAGCCGGGCGTCGCCGTCGCGGCGGGCCTGCGCGAGCAGCGCGCGCGACAGCGCCAGCGCGGTGGTGGCGTCGCCCGGACGGGCCGCGAGCGCGCGACGCAGCTCACGCTGCTCGCGCGCCGGGCCGCCGACCAGGGGCAGGGTCTCCACCACCTGGTCGTCGCTGCCCGGGTGGACGGGCGTCGCGTGGCTGGGCGGCGTCACGAGCCACAGTGCCAGCAGCACCGGGACTGAACACAGGATGCGGTTCATCGCGTCAAGGGAGTCTGATGGGCCCGGCTGGCCAGCGGCAGCCGGGCCGACACGTTGACGTCCTAGCCGTCGATCGGCGTTGCAGCCGGCTCCGACGTCTCGTTGCCGTCGGTGGGCGGGGCGAAGTCGCTGACGTCTATGGGCTCCGCGCTGTCGAGCATGTCGTTGGCCAGGCTCACGATGTACGCGAGAAAGCCCTGGCTGCTCGCCGATGCGCTGTCGGGCGGCGTGTTGCTGCCGTTCCCGGCGGCGCCCCCGCTGCCACCGCCCCCGCCGCCGCAGGCGGCAAGAGACAGCGAGAGCGCGACGGCCGTACCCACCATGGCAAGTCGTGGCTTGTTCATCGGTGTCCCTTTCAGTTGCTCGTCCCGCCGATCGGCGTGGCGAGGTAGGGGAAGCCGGGCAGCAGCGGCACGGTGGCCTGGTCGACGGCGTCGTGAACGTTGAAGACGTTCGGCAAGCCGTTCGGGCCCGCAGCGCGCAGCAGCGCCGGGACGGCCGCCGGGTTGCAGGCGCTCCCCAGGCCGAAGGCGTTGGTGTCGCCGTTGGCCACGCACAGGCCCCCCAGCACCGCGATCAGCGCGATGTCCACGACGTCGTCCTTGGGGCGACGGCCATTCGGGAAACCGGCGTTGTCGCTGCCGCCGGCCAGTGCGTTGCCGACCACGCCGAGTCGGTTCTGGCTGGCGAAGGCGACCGGCGGGATCGCGGTGTTGAGCCGCAGCATTTCCGACGGCGTGACGTTGGCCGGGCGGTTCACGCCCGTGATGCCGGTCAGGAAGGTCGTGACCAGGTCGTTGCGGGGCAGGTTGGTCGGTGCGAGCGCGGTCGCATCGCCGGTCAGCACCAGGCCCATCAGCACGGGCAGCGTCGGGTTGGTCACGTAAGTCGCGAACTGTCCGTCGTCGGCCGGCTTCGATGCGTTGAAGCGGTCCTTGTCCTTCAGACCGATCACGACCTCGTTGACCAGCGGCATCCCGAGACGCGAGACCTGCACCCAGGGGCCACCGTTGAGCGACGTGGCCTGGTAGCCCGAGCGCGGGGCGCCCGACAGCAGCTGGCCCTGGCGCAGGCTGGCGGTGGTCCATGCGCCGATCACGGACTCGCTGCCCGCCGTCAGGCAGCTGCGGTGGACTTCGAGGGCCAGCGTGGTGACGTTCTTGTCGTCGATGGTGTTCGGGGCGGCGCCGCGCAGCGCCGGATCCAGCAGCACGCTCGCCGGTGCGTTGACGAGGTCGAAGATGGTGCCGAGGTTGACGGCAAAAGGATCCTTGCGTTGACCAACGAAGACTTTGCCAGGCATCGAGCAGCCGGGAATGTTCACGCCGAACACGTGGCTGGCGGCATACGAGGCGTAGTCGGCGATGGTCTTCACGCCGATGTTGTCGACCGGCTTGGGGAAGCGGCGCTGCCCGCCATCGGCACGGGTGACGGCCGAGGGGCTCCCCGCCCGTCGGTTGCCGCGAACGACGTCGACCGTGTAGGTCTCCGTCACGTTGAGGTTCGCGTCGCCGACGCTGCTGACCGCGCCGGCCTGTGTCAGAGGGATCGAGACCATCTGGTTGCCGACGGGCACCTGGATATCACGCAGTTCATTGCGAAAGCGGAACTGGAAGGTCAGGTCCTCGCGCGCGTCGCCGTTGTTGTCGACGTGGATCTCGTACAGCGCGTTCGGGTCCATCTTGAAATAGTTGGGCCCGCCGTAGGCATCCTGCAGCGGCAAGTAGTTGGCGATCAGCGTCACGTAGTCGCTGCGGCCGGCCTCGTAGCTGCGGAACATGTAGAAGTCGGTCGCGTCGACCTTGGGGGCCGTCGTGATGAACGGCGCCTCACGGTGGCTGGATGCGAACGCGGTACCGGTGGCCGCGGCGAATGCGGCGGCCAGGGCGGCGGCGCGGAGCGCCGGGGCGGGGGGCAGGCAAAGCATGTCGTCTCCTGGAGTGTTGGAGCGACTCGGGGCGGGGTGCCTCGGGCCGCGAACTCCCCATTACGCGGCGCCGCGCGAATTGGATGCAGCGCCGGGGCGGCATGCTAGAAACGGGTTTCCGCAGCACCGGCCCGAGCGCGCCGGCAGGACGCCCGCATGAGCTACTCCATCGATCTGTCGGGCCGCGTGGCCCTGGTGACCGGCGCCTCCAGCGGCCTGGGGGCGCAGTTCGCGCGGACGCTGGCCGGCGCCGGCGCGGCCGTCGTGCTGGCAGGGCGGCGTGTCGGGCGCCTCAAGACGCTGCGCGCCGAGATCGAGGGCGCCGGTGGCGATGCGCATGTGGTCGGACTGGACGTCACCGACAGCGCGAGCATCCGCTCGGCCGTCGCGCATGCGGAAACCGAGGTCGGGGCGATCGACATCCTGATCAACAACGCCGGGGTCAGTGCGGCACAGAAGCTCGTCGACGTGATGCCCGAGGACTACGACTTCCTGTTCGACACCAACACCCGTGGCGCCTTCTTCGTCGCGCAGGAGGTCGGCAAGCGCATGCTGGCGCGCGCCAGCGGCGCCGCACCGGGCACCTGGACCGGCGGTCGCATCGTCAACATCGCCTCGATGGCCGGGCTGCGCGTGTTCGGGCAGCTCGGTGTCTACGCGATGAGCAAGGCCGCGGTCGTGCACATGACGCGCGCGATGGCGCTTGAATGGGGCCGTCACGGCATCAACGTCAACGCGATCTGCCCCGGCTACATCGACACCGAGATCAATCACCACCACTGGTCGACCGAGGCGGGACGCAAGCTCGTCGAGATGCTGCCGCGCAAGCGGCTCGGCCAGCCCGCCGACCTGGACACCGCGCTGCTGATGCTGTGTGCCAACGAGAGCCGCTTCATCAACGGCGCGGTGTTGCAGGCCGACGACGGCTTCGGGGTCTGAGATGGGGGCGATCCGGACGCTGTCGGCCCTCGAGCTGCGTGCGCTCGGCGTGCTGGTCGAGAAGCAGCACACCGTGCCCGACAGCTACCCGATGTCCTTGAACGCGCTGCTGGCCGGCTGCAACCAGAAGACCGCGCGCGAGCCGGTGCTGCAAGCCGGCGAGGCCGAGTTGCTGACGGCGCTCGACGGGCTCAAGTCGCTCGGGCTCGTGATCGAGAGCAGCGGCCATCGCGTGCCGCGCTGGGAGCACAACGTCGCGCGGGTACTGCGGCTGCCGGGCGCCGCGGTCGCGCTGCTGACGCTGCTGATGCTGCGCGGGCCGCAGACCGCCGCCGAGCTGCGCGGCCATGCCGAACGGCTGCACCGCTTTGCCGACATCTCCTCGGTCGAGGGCTTCCTCGAGGAGCTCGCCGCCCGGCCGGAAGAAGCCGGTGGGCCGCTGGTCCAGCGCCTGGCGCGTGCGCCGGGTGAGCGCGAGGCACGCTGGGCACAGTGCCTCGGCGTCCTGCCCGAGGGGGCAGCGGCCGGCGCCACCGCGCCCGACGACCTGATCACCTTGGGCGAGCTGGCGGCGCTGAAGGCCCAGCAGCAGCGCCTGCGGGCCGAGGTGGATGAGCTGAGGACGCAGCTGCGGCGGCTGGCCGGCGAGCTCGGCGTCGCCTTGTCCTGAGGCAGAGGGCTCAGCGCCGGCGCTCGTCGGCCGGCAGCGCGATGCCGCAGGATTCGAGCGTGCGCGCCACGTCGCCACGGCTCAGCGGCTTGGACAGCAAGGCATCGCTGCGCGCCAGCGCGGCCCGGACGCGGTCGGCCGCGCGCACCTGACGCGACATCAGCACCACGGCGGTGCTGCCGTGCGAGCTGCCCTGCAGGCGCTGGCACAGCTCGAGGCCGGCCCCGTCGTCCGCCTCGTCGAGGCGGATGTCCAGGAAAGCGGCCGCAAAGGGGCCGAGGTGCGCCAGTCGCTCGGCCTGGGGCAGGTCCTGGGCCTCGTGCACCAGGAAGCCGAAGCGCGCCAGCAGGTGTTTCAGGTCGGCGCGTGCCTGTTCGTCCCGGTCGAGCAGCAGCACGTCGATTGGTGGGGGGCTGTCACGCTCGTCCGCCAGCGCCGCCAGGCGCGCGCGTCGCGCCGCCTGGCGCGCCAGCGCCTTTGCGACGGTGCGGCGCTCGGGCTGGTCCGGTGGCAGCGTGGCCCAGCCAGGCGTGACGCCGGGCAGTTCGGGCCAGCCCAGCAGTGGCGCGGCCGTCTGACCGCCGGCCGAGCTGGCGCTGTCCGATTCGGCCACCAGCGTGGGAGGCAGGGGGTCGCGCAGGTCGATCAGGTCGGCCTTGGCCGCCGCGGGGGCGGCCGGCAGCGGCGCGAGGGCGTCGTCGCGCCGCCGAGCGGGAGTGGACGCCGCCGCCGGAGCGGCCGGGGAGGGGGGCGGCTCGCCCGCTTCATTGACGCCGCGGCTCAGCGCCTGCAGTCCGCGCCGCTGGGCACGCGTGGCGGCGATCGACGGATCGAGCCCGGCGTGCTCGGAGTCCTGGAAGAACGCCGCGTTGCATGCCCGGCAGCAACCCGCGTCGGCCGGGTTGACGAAATGGCAGGAGGGGCAGAGGACCGAGTACATGCCGGTGATCGCGGGCGCAGCACGGCCGTGGATGCGGCGCAGGAAGTGAGATGCGCCGCACGCGTGCCGGCGGCGCTGCTACCGATCACATCACCGAATGCCACCCCCGAAACAGCCCTAGAACGAGGGCCTCGGCCGGGCATCACCCGGCGCCCGTGCCGGTGCCAGTGAGTGGCGCGAGCGCCGCGACGAACTGCCGGGTCGCGCGTTCCCAGGAGAACTGCTCAGCGTGGGCGCGCACCGCCGCGCGCGGCAGGTCGAGCGCGCGCAGGCAGGCGCTGCGCAGGTCGGCATCCAGCACGCCGCCGGCCGAGTCGCCGACCACGTCGATCGGCCCCGGCACCGGGAAGGCGGCCACCGGCGTGCCGCAGGCCATGCTCTCGGCCATCACCAGGCCGAAGGTGTCGGTCAGGCTCGGGAAGACCATCACGTCGGCGCTGCGGTACAGGCGCGCGAGCTCGGGTCCGCCGAGCACGCCGAACCAGCGCACCCCGGGGTAGCGGGCTTGCAGGCGGGCGCGCTCCGGGCCTTCGCCGGCCACCCATTTCGTGCCGGGCAGGTCGAGCGCGAGGAAGGCCTCGACCTGCTTCTCGATCGCGATCCGGCCGACATAGAGGAACACCGGCGCGCTGCCGCGCGGCTCGCGCGGGCCCTCGGGAGTGAACATCGCGAGGTCGACGCCGCGCGACCACCAGCAGGCCCGCTCGAAGCCGCGCGCCTGCAGATCGGCGACGATCGCCGGCGTCGGCGCGAGCGTCGCGACGCCGGCGTTGTGGAAGCGCCGCAGCAGCGCGTAGGACCAGCGGGTCGGCAGGCGCGTGCGCGCGTGAACGTACTCGGGGAAGCGGCTGTGGTACGCGGTCGTGAAGCGCCAGCCGCGCTGCCGTGCCACCGCGCGCGCCAGCCAGCCCAGCGGCCCCTCGGTCGCGATGTGCAGGCAATCGGGCGCGAAGGCGTCGATGCGCTCGGCCACGCGCCGGCGCGTCGCGAGCGCCAGCTCGATCTCGGGGTAGCTCGGGCAGGGCAGGGTGCGAAAGCCCCGTGGCGTCAGCAAATCGACACGGTGGCCGAGCCGCTCGAGCTCGCGGCAGCTCATCTTCAGCGTGCGGACTACGCCGTTCACCTGGGGCTCCCAGGCGTCGGTGACGATCATCAGCTTCATGCGGGCTCCGGCGGCCTGGCCGAGTCGGTGCGGGACGCCGCGGGGCGGCTGCGCCCCCCGACCCGTTCGATGGCCCGCGCCGCGGGCGGCGACGGTCCGGCGCATTGGAAGGCCATGGTGTGGCGCCCCGATGACAGGCCGACGAGGCTGCGCCAGCCCCGAACCGGAGTAAGGTAGGGGCCAGACGGCTGCGCTCCAATGCAGTCGCGATCAACTTCCAGCAAGGAGACGGTGATGGGCAAGCGCGAGGTGGTGGTCCTGAGTGCGGTGCGTTCGGCGGTGGGCGGTTTCGGGGGCTCGCTGGCGGACATCGAGCCCAGCGAGCTGGCCGGCACGGTGATGAAGGTGGCGGTCGAGCGCTCCGGCGTCGACCCGGCCAAGATCAACTACGTGACGGTCGGCAACACCATCCCGACCGAATCGCGCTCGGCCTACGTCGCGCGCGTGGCCTCGATCCAGGCCGGACTGCCGATGGACTCGGTGGCGATGGCGGTGAACCGGCTGTGCTCCTCGGGCCTGCAGGGCATCGTGACCACCGCGCAGAACATCCTGCTCGGCGACTGCGACTACGGCATCGGCGGCGGCGTCGAGGTCATGAGCCGCGGCGCCTACCTGTCGCCGTCGATGCGCAGCGGCGCGCGCATGGGCGACGTGAAGATGATCGACGCAATGGTCGCGACGCTGACCGACCCCTTTGGCGTCGGCCACATGGGCATCACCGCCGAGAACCTGTGCGCCAAGTGGGGCATCGGCCGCGAGGAGCAGGACGCGCTGGCCGCCGAGTCGCACCGCCGCGCCGCGGCGGCGATCGCCGAGGGCCGCTTCAAGAGCCAGATCGTGCCCATCGTCAAGCAGACCCGCAAGGGCGAGGTCGTGTTCGACACCGACGAGCACTGCAAGCCCGGCACCACCGTCGAGTCGCTCGCCAAGATGAAGCCGGCCTTCAAGA
>DATMJX010000183.1:0-19682 GCA_035553715.1 Methylibium sp. | reverse complement strand
GCACCTGCCGCACCCGGCTGGCGTGCGCGAGACCGAAGTGCACCACCACCGTCTCGACCGTCCGCCCCTGCCATTGCACCGGCACGTGCAGCAGCCCGCGCTGCTCGAACCGGTGATCCGAGACATCCCGCTGGCGCGGCTCGCCGATCGGCCAGCGCGCCAGCAGCGCATTGCCGTGCTCGCCGTGGCGGGTCACGGCGTTGGTGCGGTAGGCCACGTCGTAGCCCTCGGGGGCGAGGAACTCGGCCTGTCCCCCGGCGGGCCAGCCGAACCAGGTGCGCTCGAAGTGACGCTGGTCGCGGCGATGGAACTGGCGCACCTCCTGCAGGCAGACGATGTCCGCGTCGAGCGCCTCGACCGCCAGGCCGAGGTTGTGGATCTCGAGCCGCTTCAACGGCCCGATGCCGCGCACGCCCTTGTGGATGTTGTAGGTCGCGACGCGCAGCCGATGCTCGTCGGTGCCGGCCGGCGGCAAGACGGTGGACTGCAGGGGATTGAGCATGGGCTCAGCCCGGCGCCGCAAAGCGCGGCAGCTGCAGCAGCGCCTCGGCGTTCGATGGCGAGAAGCAGCGGTCGGCCGCCTCGCGCCAAGGCAGCCAGAGATGGCGCAGGTGCTCGCGCGGCGCCAGTCGCACCGGCGTGCCGGCCGGCACCTGCAGCCCATACACATGCTCGGTGTTGTGGGTCACGCCAGGCGCGTAGCGGTGCCGCCAGCGCGGGTAGATTTCATAGCGGTTGACCAACCGCCAGTCGCGCAAGTTGCTCAGCGGCACCCAGGCCTCGCCCTCCCCGGCGGGGGAGAGGGTCAGGGATGGGGGGGCGCCCGCGTCCCCCGGAGGGATCGTCGCCACGCGTATCCCGGTCTCCTCCTCCACCTCGCGAACGCAGGTGTCGAGCAGGGCCTCGCCCGGGCTGTCCTTCGAGCCGGTCACGCTCTGCCAGTAGCCGGGCGCGTCGGCACGCTCGAGCAGCAGCACCTCGAGGGCCGGCGTGTAGATCACGACCAGCACGGACTCGGGAACCTTCGGGGGACGGGGCGTCGTCACGGCGTGGCGGGCTCTCAAACGGACAAGGGGCGCCGAAGCGCCCCTTGATTGTGCGGGAGGTCGCGCAGGCTCAGGCGCCCGCCTGCGGATTGCGCAGCCGGATGTGCAGCTCGCGCAGCTGCTTCTCGTCGACCAGGCTCGGCGCGTGGGTCAGCAGGCACTGCGCGCGCTGGGTTTTCGGGAAGGCGATCACGTCGCGGATGCTGTCGGCCTTGGCCATCATCGTCACGATGCGGTCCAGGCCGAAAGCCAGGCCGCCGTGCGGCGGTGCGCCGTACTGCAGCGCATCGAGCAGGAAGCCGAACTTCTGCTGCGCCTCCTCGGGGCCGATCTTCAGCGCCGAGAACACCTTGCTCTGCACCTCGGCGCGGTGGATGCGCACCGAGCCGCCGCCGAGCTCCCAGCCGTTGAGCACCATGTCGTAGGCCTTGGCGATGCAGGCGCCCGGGTCGGTGTCCATCAGGTCCTCGTGGCCGTCCTTCGGCGAGGTGAAGGGGTGGTGGACCGCGGTCCAGCGCTCCGCCTCCTCGTCGTACTCGAACATCGGGAAGTCGACCACCCACAGCGGCGCCCACTTGTCCTCGAACAGTCCTCCGCTCTTGCCCAGCTCGCTGTGGCCGACCTTGACGCGCAGCGCGCCGATCGCGTCGTTGACGACCTTGGCCTTGTCCGCGCCGAAGAACAGCAGGTCGCCGTTGCAGGCGCCGCTGCGGGCGATGATCTCGGCGATCGCCGCGTCGTGCAGGTTCTTGACGATCGGGCTCTGCAGCCCCTCGCGGCCCTTGGCCACGTCGTTGACCTTGATCCAGGCCAGGCCCTTGGCGCCGTAGATCTTGACGAACTCGGTGTAGGCGTCGATCTCGCTGCGGCTCATCTCGCCGCCGCCGGGCACGCGCAGCGCGACGACGCGCCCGCCCTTGCTCTGCGCCGGGCCGGAGAACACCTTGAAGTCGACGTCCTTCATCACGTCGGTCAGCTCGGTGAACTCCATCTTGACGCGCAAGTCGGGCTTGTCCGAGCCGTAGCGGTGCATCGCCTCGGCGTACTTCATCACCGGGAAGCCCGGCAGATCGACGCCGATGGTGTGCCGGAACACCGTGCGGATCATGCCCTCGAACATGCCGCGGATCTCCTCCTCGTTGAGGAAGGAGGTCTCGATGTCGATCTGCGTGAACTCGGGCTGGCGGTCGGCGCGCAGGTCCTCGTCGCGGAAGCACTTGGTGATCTGGTAGTAGCGGTCGAAGCCCGCGACCATCAGCAGCTGCTTGAACAGCTGCGGCGACTGCGGCAGTGCGAAGAACATGCCGTCGTGCACACGGCTGGGCACCAGGTAGTCGCGCGCGCCCTCGGGCGTGCTCTTGGTCAGCATCGGCGTCTCGATGTCGACGAACCCGTTGGCGTCGAGGAACTTGCGCACCTCCATCGCGACGCGGTAGCGCAGCATCAGGTTCTTCTGCATCGCCGGGCGGCGCAGGTCAAGCACGCGATGGGTCAGGCGCGTGGTCTCGCTGAGGCTGTCGTCGTCGAGCTGGAAGGGGGGCGTGACGCTCGGGTTCAGCACCTCGAGCTCGTGACACAGGATCTCGACCTTGCCGCTGACGAGGTTGGCGTTCTCGGTACCGGCCGGACGCGCGCGCACCTTGCCGACGATCTTCAGGCAGAACTCGTTGCGCACGCCCTCGGCGGCTTTGAACATCTCGGGCCGGTCGGGGTCGCAGACGACCTGGACCAGGCCCTCGCGGTCACGCAGGTCGACGAAGATCACCCCGCCGTGGTCACGGCGGCGGTGGGCCCAGCCCATCAGGGTCACGGTCTGGCCCATCAGCGCTTCGCTGACGAGTCCGCAATAAGTGGTACGCATGGGTGCTCCGGCAATCGGTCTTGTTCGGGGGGCCGCGCAGGCGGCGGGTCGGGGCGCTGTCAGGCGGGGGCCTGGGGCTTGAACGCTCGCCGCGCGTTCAAGCGGTGGGATTTCGCGGTACGGCCGGCAGCGCCGCCGGCGGCGCCACCACCCCCATCGAGATGATGTATTTCAAGGCCTCGTCGACGCTCATGCGCAAGGCGATCACGTCGCTGCGCGGAACCATCAGAAAGAAGCCCGAGGTCGGGTTCGGCGTGGTCGGCACGTAAAGGCTGAGGTAATCGCCGCTGAGGTGCTCGGCGGCCTCGCCACCGGGCTTGCCGGTGACGAAGGCGATGGTCCAGGCCCCCTGGCGCGGGTACTGCACCAGCACCGCCTCGCGGAAGGCGTTGCCGCTGCTCGAGAACAAGGTGTCCGAGACCTGCTTGACCGAGCTGTAGATCGACTTGACGATCGGGATGCGGTGCAGCAGCCGCCCGCCCTGGCGCAACCACCACTGCCCGACGATGTTGGCCGCGAACATGCCGGTCAGCAGCAGCGCGGCCAGCATCACGATCACGCCCAGGCCGGGGATGCGCTTGAGCATCTCCAGCGGCGCCTCGGCGCCGGCCGGCAGCACCGCCTGCGACGCGCCGAGCAGCCAGGCGAACAGGCCGTCGAGCAGGCCCAGCACCGCGTGCAGGACCCAGACGGTGACGGCCAGGGGCAGCCACACCAGCAGGCCGGCGATCAGGTACTTCTTCACGACGGCTCGGCCGCGGCGCGCTTCAATGGCAGGCGCAGGAGTTGCCGCAGCCGCCGGCGGCCGCGGGCGGCGCCGGCGTGGCGGCTGGCGTCGCGGTCTTCGCGGCCTCACCCGACGGGGCCGCCGCGGGGGCGGACGAGCCGCCATTGCGGAAATCGGTCGCGTACCAGCCCGAGCCCTTGAGCTGGAAGCCCGCCGCGGTGAGCTGCTTCGTGAAGGCCTCGGCGCCGCAGGCCGGGCAGGTGCTCAGCAGCGGGTCGGAAATCTTCTGCAGCACGTCCTTCGCGTGGCCGCAGGCCTGGCAGCGATAGGCGTAGATCGGCATGGCTAAGCCCTTGATTTGAAATGCGGAATTGTAGTCGGGTGACTGCCGGCGAGGCCCGCCGGGGGCCTTGCCGGCCTCAGGCGTTGACGCCGACGATGTGGTGGTGGCTGCCGTGGCGGTTCCTGACCACGGCCTGCGGGCCCAGCGAGCCGACCAGGATGCCGACCACCGCGGCGAGGAAACCCGCCAGCTGGGCCGGGAAGGCCTCGCCGGCCGGCGTCAGCAGGAACAGCAGCCAGGTCAGGATGCCCAGCACGATCGAGAACACCGCGCCCTGGGTCGTCGCCTTCTTCCAGTACAGGCCGGCGACCAGCGGCACGAAGGCGCCGACCAGCGTGACCTGGTAGGCGCTGGAGACCATGTCGTAGATCGGCGTGCCCTCGAGCGCGATCGCGTAGGCGCAGACGCAGACGCTGAACACCAGCACCGCGACGCGCATGGTCCACAGCTCGCGCTTGTCGCCGGTGCGCGGGAAGAACTGGCGCCAGATGTTCTCGACGAAGGTGACTGAGGGCGCCAGCAGCGTCGCCGAGGCGGTGGACTTCAGCGCCGACAGCAGCGCGCCGAAGAACAGCACCTGCATCACGAAGGGCATCTTCTCCATCACCAGCGTCGGGATGACCTTCTGCGGGTCCTCCTTGATCAGCGTGGCGGCCTGCTCCGGCATGATGATCAGCGCGCTGGTCACGAGGAACATCGGCACGAAGGCGAAGGCGATGTAGCACAGCCCGCCGATCACCGGCCCCTTGGTCGCGGCCTGCACGCTGTTGGCCGACATGACGCGCTGGAACACGTCCTGCTGCGGGATCGAGCCGAACATCATCGTGATCGCGGCGGCGATGAAGAACACCACGTCGGTGAATGTCGGCGGCGGCAGGAAGTGGAACAGGTCCTTGCTCGACGCCAGCGCGATCACCTTGTCGGCGCCGCCGGCCTGGTCGGCGGCGAACATCGCGATCACCGACAGGCCGACCACCAGGATGATCATCTGGATGAAGTCGGTCACCGCCACCGACCACATGCCGCCGAACAGGGTGTAGGCCAGGATCGACGCGGTGCCGAGCACCATGCCCATCGGGATGCTGATCGCGCCGCCCGACAGCAGGTTGAACACCAGCCCGAGCGCGGTCACCTGGGCCGACACCCAGCCGAGGTAGCTCAGGATGATGATCAGCGAGCACACCACCTCGATGCCGCGGCCGTAGCGCTCGCGGTAGTAGTCGCTGATGGTCAGCAGCGTCATCCGATAGAGCTTGGCGGCGAAGAACAAGCCGACCAGGATCAGGCAGGTGCCCGCGCCGAACGGGTCCTCGACGACGCCGCCCAGGCCGCCCTCGACGAACTTGGCCGGGATGCCGAGCACCGTCTCGGAGCCGAACCAGGTCGCGAAGGTGGTCGTCACGATCATGACCAGCGGCAGGTGGCGCCCGGCGATCGCGAAGTCGGCGGTGGTCTTGACCCGCTTGGCGGCCCACAGGCCGATGGCGATGGTGACGAGCAGGTAGGCGATGACCAGGGTCAGCAGCATGGAACGGCTCCGCGACGACGGCAGCAGGGGCGAGGGCGGCGGGATTATCCCCGCTTCGCTACCGTGGCAAGCCGCCCCGGCGGCTCAGATCCAGCGAAGCAGGACTTGTGCCGCGAGCAGGCCGGCGGCGAAGCCGAGCGCTCCCCAGGCGCAGGCGCGCAGCCGCCGCTGCGCGCTCGCCTGCCGCTCGAACAGCGTGGCCCATTCGGGGGGCGCGACCGCCGGCGCGGCCCGCGCGGCCAGGGCCTCGTGCAGCCGCCGCGGCAGCTCGGGCAGCAGCCTGGCGTAGCGCGGCGCCTCGGCGCGCAGCCGCTCGATCAGGCCGCGCCAGCCGACCTGCTCGGCCATCCAGCGCTCCAGGAAGGGCTGGGCAGTGCTCCACAGGTCGAGCTCGGGGTCGAGCTGGCGGCCCAGCCCCTCGACGTTGAGCAGGGTCTTCTGCAGCAGCACCAGCTGGGGCTGGATCTCGACGTTGAAGCGCCTCGAAGCCTGGAACAGCCGCAGCAGCACCTGGCCGAGCGAGATCTCCCGCAGCGGGCGCGCGAAGCAGGGTTCGCAGCAGGCGCGCACCGCCCCCTCGAGCTCGTCGACGCGCGTGCCCGGCGGGACCCAGCCGCTCTCGAGGTGCAGCTCGGCGACGCGCTTGTAGTCGCGCCGGAAGAAGGCGATGAAGTTCTGCGCCAGGTAGTCCTTGTCGCGCTCGGACAGCGTGCCGATGATCCCGAAGTCGAGCGCGATATAGCGGCCGAAGGTGGCCGGCTCGAGGCTGACCTGGATGTTGCCGGGGTGCATGTCGGCATGGAAGAAGCCGTCGCGGAACACCTGGGTGAAGAAGATCGTCACACCGTCGCGTGCGAGCTGCTTGAAGTCGACACCGGCCTCGCGCAGGCGCTGGACCTGGCCGATCGGCACGCCCTTCATGCGCTCCATCACGATCACGCCCGGCGTGCACAGCTCCCAGACCATCTCCGGGATCAGCAGCAGGTCCAGCCCGTCCATGTTGCGCCGCAGCTGCGCGGCGTTGGCCGCCTCGCGCACCAGGTCGAGCTCGTCGTGCAGGTGCTTGTCGAACTCCGCGACGACCTCGCGCGGCTTGAGACGGCGGCCATCGATCGAGCTGCGCTCGACCCAGCCGGCCAGCCGGCGCAGCAGCGCCAGGTCTTTGTCGATCACCGCCAGCATGCCCGGACGCAGCACCTTGACCGCGACCTCGCGGCCATCCTGGAGCACCCCGAAGTGCACCTGGGCGATCGAGGCGCTCGCGACCGGCTCGCGCTCGAAGCTCGCGAACACGGCCTCGAGCGGCCGCCCGAAGGCCTGCTCGACCAGGCGCACCGCGGTGTCGGGCGCGAACGGCGGCACGTCGTCCTGGAGCTTGGCGAGCTCGTCGGCGAGGTCGGTCGGCAGCAGGTCACGGCGGGTCGACAGCACCTGGCCGAACTTGACGAAGATCGGCCCGAGCTGCTCGAGCGCGCGCCGCAGCCGCACGCCACGTGGCGCGTGCAGGCGCCGGCCGGTCGCGACGACGCGCGCCAGCACCTTCAGCCCGCCGTGGCCCGAGTGGGCCAGCAGCAACTCGTCCAGCCCGAAGCGCAGGACGGTGAAGACGATGTAGCCGAGCCGCAGCAGCTGCCTCATCGCGAGGCAGCCGTGGGCAGCAGCGCACGCAGCGCCCCGCCGAGCCGGGCGATCGCCTGGGCCGGCGCCGGTCCGAACACCCGCTCGAGGTCGTGCGCGACATCCCAGCGGAGGTTCTGGCCGAGCCAGGCGAGGTCGGCGGCGAATTGCGCATCGCCCTCCACCGCGACCTCGGGCGGCGTGCCCGCCAGCCATTGCAGCGCCTGACGGTGCGGCGGCGCCAGCGCGATGCGCAGCCGCAGGTCCGGCGCGGCGTCGGCGCACGGCTCGACGAGCTCGAGCAGCCCGGCGGCCGTGACCCGCAGCCCGACGGCCGGCGGTGCCGGCCAGGGCCCCGGCTCGATCTGCCACTCGATGCACATCTGCCGGCCGGCATGACCGCGCAGGCGCTCGACGGCCGCCGGCTCGGCCCACAGCACGTGGTTGCCGAGCAGCACCAGCCGCTCGAGCGCGGCCGGCATCAACGAGGTTGCGAGAGCCGTGAGCACGGCCAAAATTGTAGGCGTCGGCGCCGTGAACTCCGACACGGCAAAGCGCCAGGCCGCATCGCGCTCCCCACCACGCGGGGGAGTCGGCCCCCGCGGCTTTGTGGTGACAATGACGGGCACCCCGGTAGCTGCAGCGAATTCCGGGCCACTCTCCTCCCCGCGCCACCGCATGTTCGAAGACCGAGGCTCCCAGCGAATCTTCTACAGCGCGCCGCAGTCCGTCACGTCCTTCGTCGCGGCGCTGCTGGAGCCGTCGATCATCGTCGCGAGCTTCCTGGCGGTCAGTGCCTGGCATGACGAGCCGCTGCTGCGGGCCGGGCTGACGCTGTGCCTGCTGGTGTTCGCGCTGACCTTCCCCGGGCGCAACCGCTTCCGCGATGGCCGTACCGAGGCGGCGGTGGATATCGTGCTGTCGTGGATCAGCCTGCTGCTGATCCTGCTGCTGTGCGGCTACGCCACCAACAGCCTCTACTACTTCGAGAACGACGTCCTGCTCACCTGGGCGCTGGTGACGCCGCTGCTGCAGTGGCTGGTGGTGGCGCTCGGGCGACAGGTACTGCAGCGCCGCGCGCACCTGCCGCACAACCGCAGCACCGCGATCATCGTCGGCGCCGGCCCGCTGGGCGTGAAGGTCGCACGGGCGCTGCAAGGCCGCGTCGACGTGCGCACCGAGCTGCTCGGCTACTTCGACGACCGCACCGATGACCGCATCGCCCCCGAGACCCTTTCGTCGCGGCGCGGCATGCTGGCCGACGTGGCCGAGTACATCACCGCGCACGGCATCAAGGAGGTCTACATCACGCTGCCGCTGGGCTCGCAGCCGCGCATCCTCAAGCTGCTCGAGTCGCTGCAAGGCACCACGGCCTCGCTGTTCTTCGTGCCCGACGTGTTCGGCATCAGCATCATCCAGGGGCGCCTGCGCGACATCAACGGCGTGCCGGTGGTCGGCATCTGCGAGACCCCGTTCACCGGCATCAACGAGCTCGCCAAGCGCCTGTCCGACATCGTGCTGGCCAGCCTGATTCTGCTGCTGATCTCGCCGCTGCTGCTGGTGATCGCGATCGGCGTGAAGCTCAGCTCCCCGGGCCCGGCGATCTTCAAGCAGCGCCGCAACGGCCTCGATGGCGAGGAGATCGTCGTCTACAAGTTCCGCTCGATGACGACCCAGGACAATGGCCCCCAGGTCGTGCAGGCCACCCGCGGCGACAGCCGCATCACGCCCTTCGGAGCCTTCCTGCGCAAGACCTCGCTCGACGAACTGCCGCAGTTCGTCAACGTGCTGCAGGGGCGCATGAGCATCGTCGGCCCGCGGCCGCACGCGGTCGCGCACAACCAGATGTACCGCGATCTGATCAAGGCCTACATGGTGCGCCACAAGGTCAAGCCGGGCATCACCGGCTGGGCCCAGGTCAATGGCCTGCGGGGCGAAACCGACACCATCGAGAAAATGCGGGCGCGCGTCGAGTACGACCTCGAGTACCTGCGAAACTGGTCGCTGGCGCTCGATTTGCAGATCATCGTGCGTACGATCCGGCTGGTGTTCTTCGACCGGCAGGCCTACTGAGGCCGAGACGCCCAGGACATCCGCCTCCCGAGAACCGAACGAGGAAACCCGATGAACCGCCCGACCCTTCGCCACACGCCCAGGGCCCGCACCGTCTGGCTGGCCTGCCTGCTCGGTGTCCTGGCCGCCGGTGCCGCCCATGCGCAACGCAGCCCCTATTCACTGCGTGCCTCGCAAGCCATCAGCTACGACTCCAATCTGTTCCGGGTGCCCGATGCGGCGGGGACCGACAGCGACATGATCTCGACCACGTCGCTGACGCTTGGCATCGACCAGCCGATCAGCCGCCAGCGCCTGACCGCCTCGGCCACCGCGCGCGGCACCGCCTACCGGGACAACAGCGCGCTCGACGGCTTCGGCTACGACCTCTCGCTCGGCCTCGACTGGGAAGCCGGCTCCAAGCTCAGCGGCGTCGCGCGCGTGTTGGCCTCGCAGACGCAAGCCGGGTTCGAGAGCTACGGCAGCCTGGCGCAGCCGGAATCAGGCCGCAACCAGGAGCGCTCACGCATCGTCGATCTGCGTGGCCAGTATGGCGGCCAGTCGATCCTCACGCTTGAGGCGCAGGCCAACTACACCGACATCAGCTACTCGTCGACGGGCTTCGCCAGCCGCGAACGCAAGAGCGCGATGCTCGGTGCGGGCACGCGCTGGCGCCCCGGCGGCCCCTGGTCCTTCGGACTGATGCTGCGCCGCACCGACGGCGAGTACCCGCGCTTCTCGGCCCTGGCCGGGGCCGACGAGTACGACCGCAACGACGTCGATCTGACGGCCGAGTACCAGCCGACCGGTGCCAGCCGCCTGACGGCCCGTCTGACGCACACCGACGAGAACCACGACCTCGACACCAGCCGCGACTTCAGCGGCGTCACCGGCGAGTTGCGCTGGAACTACCGCGCCACCGGCAAGCTCGCCTTCACCACGGCCGTGGTGCGCGAGACCGCTTCCGGCAGCTCGACCACGACGACGGCCACTCCGGGCGGCGAGGAGACCACGTCCTACCTGACCGACAGCCGGCTGGCCTCGCGCTTCATGCTGCAGGCCGACTGGGATGCGACGGCGAAGATCCGGCTCAGCGGCAACGCCGAATACTCGCGCGAGGACTACGACACCCAGTTCGTGGGCGGCACGTCGGGCAACCAGCGCGGTCACACGCGCCGCTTCGGGCTGACCGCGAGCTACGCGGCCACGCGCGTGTGGACCTTCCAGTGCGCGCTGTCGCACATGCGCCGGGACTCGGGGGTGGTGATCGGCGGGCTCGACTACGCCTACGACGCCAACACTGCCTCCTGCAGCGCGACGCTGGCTCTGCAGTAAGGCTCGCACGGCCAGAGACCCGGCCATGGGACTCGTCGCAGCGGCCCGATCGCGGCGCCGGTGGGTCGTCGCGGCCGTCGTCGCCGCGCTGCTCGGGTTGGGCGTGCTGGCCCTCTGGAAAGGCCGCCGCGCCCTCGAGGTCCTGGTACTCACCGACATGAAGGTCGTGACGCTGGCCGATGGGCTCGACACGCCCTGGTCGCTCGCCTTCCTGCCCGACGGACGCTGGCTCCTCAGCGAACGGCCGGGGCGGCTGCGCCTGTTCCCGCGTCAGGGCGGCCCTGGCGCGCTCGTCCAGGGGCTGCCACCGGTATGGCCGGCCGGCGGGCTGATGGGCATCGTGGTGGCGGCCGATGGGGGCGACCTCCCCTGGGTCTACTGGAGCTACATGGAGCCGGCCGAGGGGGACACCGGCCGCAACGCCGTCGCGCGCGGGCGACTGCGCGGCACGCAGCTCGAAGCCGTCGAGGTGATCTTCCGCGACCCCCAGGCCGGACCGGACCGTGGCGCCTTCGGCTCGCGGCTCGCCTTCGGCCCCCAGGGTCACCTGTTCGTCACGCTCGGCGATCGCAGCGAACCGGAGCGTGTGCAACGCCTCGACTCCTACCGTGGCAAGCTGCTGCGGCTGCTGCCCGATGGGCGGGTGCCGCCGGACAACCCCTTCGTCGGCCGCGCCGGCGCGCTGGACGCGATCTGGGCGCTCGGCTTTCGCGACCCGCAGGGCATCGCGGTCGACCCGGCAAGCGGCAACGCCTGGGTCAGTGACCATGGCCCGCTCGGTGGCGACGAGATCAACCTCGTCAAGCCCGGCGCCAACCACGGCTGGCCACTGGTCAGCTACGGCTGCGAGGAGCACCGCTGCACCCCGATCGGCGACGGCAGCCGCGAGAAGCCCGGTCTGGCCCCGGCGGCGATCTGGTGGGGCGAGGACGTCGCGGTCCCCCCGAGTGCGCTGTTGCGCATGGACAGCCCGCGCTACCCGGACTGGCGCGGTGAGCTGCTGCTCGGCACGCTGCAGGGTCAGGCCTTGCTGCGGCTGCGTGTCGAGGGCGAGCAACTGACCGATCCGCGTCCGGTGTATGCCGGCCGGGCCCAGCGCACCCGCGATCTGCAACTCGGCCCGGACGGCTGGCTCTACCTCGTCACCAACACCCCGGACGGCCGCGTGCTGCGGCTCGAGCCCCGATGAGCGCGGGCACGGCATGCCATCGGCGCAGCGGCGCCACGCCCCCTCACCGCGCCGCCCGGCTGACGGCCAGCTGGCGGCGCGGCGGCGAGCGCGGCCGCTCCACCGGCGGCGATTACGCTGTCACCCCCGTCACCGTTTCCACGATCGCCCGCGACCGCCCCCTCTTCGTGCCATGACCTCCGACGACCGCTTCGACGCGCGCATCCGCGCCGTCCTGCAAGACCACGCCCGCCTCAGCGTCGACGCGCTGAGCCTCGACCCGAGCGCCGACCTCTACCAGGCCGGCATGACCTCCCATGCAAGCGTGAACGTGATGCTCGCGCTCGAGGGCGCGTTCGACGTCGAGTTCCCCGACCACATGCTCAAGCGCAGCATCTTCACCAGCATTGCCTCGATCCGGCAGGCCTTGGCCGATCTGAGCGAACGCTGAGACGCCGATGCAGTCGCAAGCCCGGCGCACCACCTTGCGGCACGGCTGGCAGCTGACCGAGCTGCCGGCCGGTGCGCCACCGGGCGCCGAGGATCAAGCCCGCGACTGGATCGAAGTCCCCGAGCTCGGCCCGGTCGCGGCGGTGCTGCGAGCAACCGGGCACTGGTCGCTCGACGGGCCGCCGCGCCGCTTCGACGCCAGCGACTGGTGCTACCGGCTGGCGTTCGACGTACCGGACGAGGCCGCTGCCGCGCCACTGGTGCTGGGCTTTGACGGCCTGGCAACCGTCGCGACGGTCCGCCTCAACGGAGCGCCGCTGCTGCACTCCGACAACATGTTCGTCGCCCACCGCTGCGAGCCCGGCGGCGCGCTGCTGCGGCCGGGTCGCAACGAGCTGACGCTGCGCTTTGCCGCGCTCGATCCGCTGCTCGCGAGCCCGCGCGCACGGCCGCGCTGGCGCGCCCCGATGGTCGAGCACCAGCAGCTGCGCTGGTGGCGCACCACGCTGCTCGGCCGCACGCCGGGCTGGTCGCCGCCGGCGGCGCCGGTCGGCCCATGGCGCGACATCTGGCTCGAGCGCCCGGCCGCGGTTGCGCTGCTGGAGCACGGCCTCGACGTGCGACTGGACGGGACCGACGGGCTCGTCGCCTGCCACGCCCGCCTGCATGGCACCAGCGCAATCGCATCGGTGCAACTGTGCGTCGCCCGCGACGGGCTGGTCCATCGTGCCCCCCTGACACTCGCCGGTGACGCCACGGCCAGCGGCACGCTGACCGTGGTGCGCCCGACCCTGTGGTGGCCGCACACGCATGGCGAGCCGGCGCTGTACCGTGCCTGGCTGAGCGTCACGCGGGCCGGATCGGCCGAACCGCTCGAGCTGCCGCTGGGCCAGATCGGCTTTCGCTCGATCGCGCTCGACACCCCCGACGGTCGGTTCGCGCTGCGCGTCAATGGCGTTGCGGTGTTCTGCCGCGGCGCCTGCTGGATGCCACTCGATCCCCTGACGCTGGGAGCGTCGGCCGAGGCCTACCGCGCCGCGATCGCCCAGGTGCGCGACGCCGGCATGAACATGCTGAGGGTGGTCGGTGCGACCGTCTACGAGGCCGATGCCTTCCACGACGAATGCGATCGCCAGGGCGTGCTGGTGTGGCAGGACTTCATGTTCGCCAGCATGGACTACCCGGCCGACGACGCTGCCTTCGCCGCCTCGGTCGAGCGCGAGGCCCGCGGCCAGCTGGCGCGCTGGCGCGCCCGCCCTTCCATGGCAGTGCTGTGCGGCAACAGCGAGGTCGAGCAGCAGGCCGCGATGTGGGGGGCGTCACGCAGCCTGTGGCAGCCGGCGCTGTTCCACGAACGGCTGGCCGGCTGGGCCGCGGAGCTCTGTCCGACGCTGCCCTACTGGCCCTCGAGCGCGCACGGTGGCGCCTTTCCTCACCAGGTCGACCACGGCACGAGCTCCTACTACGGCGTCGGGGCCTATCTCGGCCCGATCGAGGAGGCACGGCGTGCGAACCTGAGATTCGCCACCGAGTGCCTGGGCTTCGCCAACATCCCCGAGACCGACACCCTGGCGCGCATGCCCGGCGGCCTCGCGCTGCGTACCCACCACCCGGCCTGGAAGGCCCGCACGCCCCGCGACCTCGGCGCCGGCTGGGACTTCGAGGACGTGCGCGACCACTACCTCGGCCGACTCTACGGCCTCGATCCGGTCGCGCTGCGCCGGCTCGACCCCGATCGCTACCTCGCGCTCAGCCGCACCGTCGGCGGCGAAGTGATGGCCGAGGCGCTGGCCGAGTGGCGCCGCGCCGGCTCGGGCTGTGGCGGCGCGCTGCTGTGGACTCTGCGCGATCTCTGGGCGGGCGCCGGCTGGGGTCTGCTCGACGAGCGCGGCGCGCCCAAGCCCTGCTGGTGGCCGGTGCGGCGCGCGCTGCAGCCGATCGCGCTCGCGATCAGCGACGAGCGCCACAGCGGCCTGCAGCTGCACGTCTGGAACGACCACGCCGAGCCGCTGGCCGCGACGCTCGAGTTCACCGCCTACAACGACGCCGGCAGCACGGTCGCCCAGGCGGTACGCGAGCTCACCGTCCCGGGGCGCGACAATGCCACGCTGCTCACGGCCGAGTTGCTCGATGGCTTCCTCGATCTCGGCCATGCCTTCCGCTTCGGCCCGCCGGTCGCGGACCTCGTCTGGGCCGGGCTGCGCGATGCCGACGGCCGTCTGCGCGCGCAGGCCTGGCATTTCCCGACCGGCCGGCCTTCGATCCAGCTCGCCGACACCGGCCTCACGGCCCTGCTGGCACGCGACGTCGACGGTCATTTGCAACTCGAACTGCAGGCCGGCGGCTTCGTGCAGGACCTGCACATCGAGCTCGAAGGCCACCGCCCGGACGACGACCACTTCCACCTGCGTCCCGGCGAGCAACGCCGCATCGCGCTGCCGCCGGCGGGCCCGGCGCCGCGCCGTACGCCGAGCTGCCGCCTGAGCGCGCTCAACGCCCGCCGCGTCCTGGTGCTCGAGCTGCCGTGATGCCCTGTCCCGACGCCGAGCCGCTTTACTTCGGCTCCGATGCGACGCCGCTGTTCGGCTGGCTGCACCGCAGCCCGCCCGAGGTCGGCGGCGCGCTCGGACTGCTGCTGTGCAATCCCTTCGGCTTCGAGGAGGTCTGCGCGCACCGCAGCCTGCGCCACCTGGCCCAAGCCGCGGCCGCGGCGGGGGTGCCGGCGCTGCGCTTCGACTATCCCGGCTGCGGCAACTCCGCCGGCACGGACCGCGAACCCGGCCGGCTGGCCGCATGGGTCGCCTCGGTGCATACAGCCGTGGAAGCGCTGCGCGCGGCCACCGGCGTGAGCCGGGTGGCGTTGTTCGGCATCCGTCTCGGCGCAGCCCTGGCGGCGCTGGCGGCCAGCGAGCGCGACGACATCGCCGGCCTGATCGCCTGGGCGCCGGTGCTCAGCGGGCGCGCTTACCTGCGCGAGCTGCGGCTGCTCGGCGAGACGCTCGACTCGAGCGGCCGGTCGATGCCGGTCGATCCGGCCCTGTTCGAGTCGGCAGGCTTCGGCCTGGCGCCCGACGCGGTCGCCGCGATCGAGGCGATCGACCTGCGCCGCCTGCCCCGCCGACCGGCGCCGCGGGTGCTGCTGGTGCCGCGTGACGATCTGCCTGGCGGGGCCGACTGGCGGGCGGCGCTCGAGCAGGCCGGCGCCGCCGTGACCGAGGCGGCCTGGCTGGGCTACGCGGCGCTGATGACCGACCCGCAGCGCGCCGAGTTGCCGCAGCGGCTGATCACCGGCACGCTCGACACGCTGCGCGACTGGCGCGGCGACGCCGCGCCAGCGCCCACCCGGCCGCTCGGGCGCCCCAGCGTGGGCCTGGCACAGCCGGCCGGCGCGCTGCGCGAGACGGTGGTCGGCATCGACGCCGGCGGCACGCGGCTCTTCGGCGTGCTCAGCACCCCGGCCGAGGGCGTCGCGCGCTGCGGTGTCCTGATGCTGAATTCCGGCTCGGTCCACCACATCGGCCCGAACCGGCTGTGGGTCGAGCTGGCGCGCGACTGGGCCGCGCGCGGCATCGCGGTGCTGCGGCTCGACCTGTCGGGCCTCGGCGACAGCCCTCCCTGGCCGGGTGCGGCCGAGAACATCGTCTACTCGCCGCATGCGGCCTCGGACATCGCAGCGGCGATCGCCTGGCTGCGGGCACTGCCGGGCATCGAGGACTGCCGGCTGCTCGGGCTGTGCTCAGGCGCCTACCACGCCTTCAAGGCCGCGGTCGCGGGGCAGCCGATCGAGCGCTGCGTCGCGGTGAACCCGCTGACCTTCTTCTGGGACCCGCGCTGGGTGGTCAACGAGGGACTGCGCGACTACGAGCCGCTCGACGCCCTCGTTCGTTACCGCCGGCTCGCGCTGAGCGGCCGGTCGTGGCGGCGCCTGCTGGCCGGCGAGCTCGACCTGCCGGCCATCGGCCGCATGCTGCGGCGGCGCACGACCCTGCTCGCGCGCGGGATGGCCACGGCGCTGGCGCGCGGTATCGGCCTGCCGCTGCGCGAAGACCTGGCCCGCGAGCTGGCCCGCGCCTGCGACAGGCCGCGCCGTCTGCACTTCGTGTTCTCGAACGGCGACCCCGGGCTGACGCTGCTGCGCCTGCAAGGCGGACGCGCGGTGCGCCAGCTGCTCGACAGCGGCCGCCTGACGCTCGCGCTGATCGACGGGGCCGACCATACGTTCACCCGCCGCGCCGGCCGCGCCCAGCTGGTGCGCCAGCTCGATAGTCTGATGGGCTTGGACACCCCCCCCTGATCGGGTGGGCTCCAAGCGTGCCGGGATGCACGCCCGGCGCCTGCTCCCCTCATCCTGTCAGGTGTGCGGCCCCGTGCCGCGGGGAGCTTCGGCATACGATGCGGCCCATGTCCACGAGCACTGCGTTCGAGTCGCTGCTGGTCGCCTGCCGGGCGATCGCCGGCGACGTCGCCACGCGCCACGCGGCCGATGTCGATGCGCAGGCCCGCTTCCCGCGCGAGACCCTCGCCGCACTGCGCGAGGCGCGCCTGCTGTCGGCCGGCGTGCCGCCTGCGGCCGGCGGCGCCGGCTGCACGCTGAGCGAGCAAGCGCTGCTGTGCGCGACGCTGGCCCAGGCCTGCGGTTCGAGCGGCATGGTGCTCGCGATGCACTACATCCAGGTTGGCTGTCTCGTGCGCCACGCCGGCGATTCGCCCTTCTTCCGTGCCTACCTCAGGGAGCTGGTCGCGCAGCAGCGCCTGCTCGCCTCGATGACCTCGGAGGTCGGCGTCTACGGCGACACGCGCTCGAGCCTCTGTGCCGTCACGCCGACCGGCGACGGCCGGCTGCAACTCGACAAGGACGCCACCACCGGTTCCTACTGCACCGAGGCCGACGCGATCCTGGTCACCGCCCGCCGGGCACCGGACGCCGCCGCCAGCGACCAGGTGCTGGTGCTGGTGCGGCGCGAGGACGCCACGCTGACGCAGACCACCAGCTGGGACACGCTGGGCATGCGCGGCACCTGCAGCCCGGGCTTCAGGCTCGCCTCGCGGGTCGCAGCCGAGCAGGTGCTGCCGAGCCCCTATGCCGAGTCGTCGGCGCAGACCATGGTGCCCTATTCGCATGTGCTGTGGTCGGCGCTGTGGTGGGGCATCGCCGCCGACGCCGTGGCGCGCGCGGCCGCCCACGTGCGCCAGCAGGCGCGCCAGTCCCCTGGCCACATGCCGCCGACCGCGCAGGCGCTGGCACGCGTGTCCGCCAAGCTGCACACCATGCGCAGCCACTGGCTGACGCTGGCGCGCGACTTCGACGCCGCCTGCGTGCATGCCGACGGCCGCGACGAGCTCACGTCGGTCGCTTGGGCGCTGCGGCTGAACAACCTCAAGATCGCCGCCTCCGAGGCGGCGCCGGCGATCGTGCACGAGGCACTGCAGATCGTCGGCCTGCTCGGCTACAAGAACGACAGTCCATACAGCCTGGGCCGCCACTACCGCGACGTGCTGTCGGCCTCGCTGATGATCTCCAACGAGCGCATCGCGGCACGCAACGCCGCGCTGCTGCTGGTCCACAAGGACCTCTGAAGCACACACGATGGTCGCCTCTCTCGCCCCAGCCGCCGCCGATCATGCCGAGGCCGAGGCCTTCCGCGCCGGCATGCTCGCGCGGGGCCTGCTGCTGCCCATGGGCGTACCCGGCCTGTTCGGACGCGGCCCGGTGTTCGAGGACGTGATCGAGCGCTTCAACGCGCTCGTCTCCGAGGTCTCGCGCGAGGACCACGCCGAGTGGGTGCATTTCCCGCCGCTGATCGGCCGCCATCTGCTCGAACGCGTCAACTACCTCGACTCTTTCCCGCACCTGTGCGGCTCGGTGCACAGCTTCTTCGGCGACACGCTGCAGGCGCTGGCGCTGGCCGAGCGCGCGAAGGCCGGTGGCAACTGGGGCGAACTGCTCGGCCCGACCGACGTGGTGCTGACGCCGGCCGGCTGCTACCCGGTCTACCCTTGGCTGGCCGGCACGCTGCCGCCGCAAGGCCGGTGCGTCACGCTGCTGAGCTGGGTGTTCCGCCACGAGCCGTCGGCCGAACCGACACGGTTGCAGTCCTTCCGCATGCGCGAATTCGTCCGCGCCGGGCGCGCCGAACAGGTGCTCGAGTGGCGCGAGCGCTGGCTGCAACGCGCGCTCGGGCTGTTGGGCTCGCTGGGCCTGCCAGCCGAGGCTTCGGTGGCATCCGACCCCTTCTTCGGCCGCGGCGGGCGTCTGCTCGCGAGCGAGCAGCGCGAGCAGAAGCTGAAGTTCGAGATCCTCGTGCCGGTGATCTCGCAGCGCGAACCGACCGCGGTCTGCTCGTTCAACTACCACCGCGACCACTTCGCGTCGATCTTCGGCATCCGCAGCACCGACGGCGAAAGCGCCAGCACCTCCTGCATGGGCTTCGGCATGGAGCGCATCGCGATGGCGCTGTTCAAGACCCACGGCTTCGAGCCGGCGCAGTGGCCGCCGGCGGTGCGCGAGCGGCTCTGGCCCTCGGTGCCGGCATGAGCGCGGTGCGCCACCCGATCGTCGAGGCCGCGCTCGGCGCGCAGGGCCGCGTGCCGAGCCCGCTGCACGCCGCCGAGCGCAGCTGGGTCGAGAAGAATTGCTACGCCGACCTCTGGATCGCGCTGCTGCACACGCTCGGGCTGGAGCCGCGCGCGATGCTGGGCTTCACGCTCGCGGTCGACTTCGAAGGCGACCAGTGGACCTTCTTCAAGCCGCCACACGGCGAGCTGCGTGCGCTCTATGGCATCGACGTGCAGGAGCTCAGCGTCTGGCGGCCGCTGCTCGATCACGCCCTCGAGCACCTCGCCGCCGGCAAGCTGCTCGCGACCGAGGCCGACGCCTACTGGCTGCCCGACGCCGCCGGCACCGACTACCACCGCCAGCACGTCAAGACGACGATCGTGCTCGCCGAGCTCGACACGGCCGCCGAACGCGCCGGCTATTTCCACAACGCCGGTTACTTCGAGCTGGCCGGCGCTGACTTCCGCGGCCTGTTCGAGAGCGGTGTCGCAGCCGGCGCGCTGCCGCTGTTCTGCGAGTCGATCCGGCTCGACCGCCTGCGGCGCCGCGGCGGCACCGAGCTCGCGGCCCTCGCCGAGACGCTGTTGCGCGAGCATGCCGCGTGGCGACCGGCCAGCAACCCGCTGCGACGTTTCGCCGCGCGTCTGGCGACCGATTGGCCGGGCCTGCAGCGACAGGGCCTGCCGGCCTACCACGCCTGGGCCTTCGCGACGATCCGTCAATGCGGCGCCGCGTTCGAGCTCGCAGCCCTGCACCTCGACTGGCTCGCCGCGCGGAACCGTCCGGACCTCACCGCCGCGGCCGCGGCCTTCCAGACCATCGCCACCGGCGCGAAGACGCTGATCCTGAAGGCCGCGCGCGCCGTCAACGCCGCTCGGCCGCTCGATGCCGATGCGCTGCTCGAGCAGATGGCGCTGGGCTGGGACCGCGGCTTCGCCGCCCTCGACCTCGCGCTCGCTCCGGCGAGCAGCCGCGCCGCCTGATGAGCTCCCTGTTCCC